>JBLIOI010000044.1:0-33042 GCA_047639675.1 Planctomycetota bacterium
AGCCTTCCACAAAGGTAGACGCCGATGCATCTGTTAATTCCCGGACGCGTTGCGGGCGACCTCCAGCTGGTCTCCGAAATAGCAGAGACCTTGGGGCGCGAAGCCTTAGCTGAGAATGGAATCTGGCTGGGCGCCCAACTCTCGCGCCAACTCGATTCGCCTAGTTCCTAACGCAGCGCGATGTAGAACTCTTGGCCGCCTTCATCCTTCACATCTAAGGTCGCGCGCGCCGTCAAGTCATCTTCGGTTCGTGCGACTATTCGATAGCGACCAGGCGGAACGTTGAAGGACCAGCCGAGGCCTGCCGCATCGGTAATGAGTTCTATGCGGCCGTCGGGACTACCAAAACCGCTTAGAGTCACTTCGCCTACACTCTTGCCCGTTGCATCAGTCGTGTGGATCAAGATGTCGACGGTCGGCGGCAAAATGATTTGCGGGAAGCGCATGGATGGCGCCTGGAAGAGCAGGCTCCGGGCGGGGAGTAGTGGTCTGTGCAGGGGCCCAAAGAGAATCTCGAACTCACCATCGGGAACGTCATCGAAGCTGTAGAAACCGTCGCCGCGCGTCTGGGTCTTGAGAATATGATCTGAGAGCGTGGACTTCAGTTGCACCACAAGTCGCTGAGCGGGCCGGCCATCCTTGTTGGTCACATAGCCATCGAGGTAGCCGGTTGGCGCCAGCCCTATAATGACGTAGGGCTTCGAGGTGGCTTGGGTCAGGAGGATCGGGTTGCGGCGGGGGTTTTGGCCCGCGGCTTCGATCCAGACGTCGTACCCTCCCAGGGAAACGTCCTCGAAAGTGAATTCTGCGCCGTTTCCTGGGGTCGATTTCGCTTCCGCGTGTTCGCGTCCCATGAGTGAATCGCTCGGGCCAATATGGATCGTGAAATCCTTCGGGAGCTTCTGGTCGCCGCGTACAGCAATCATGCCCCTAATTGATCCGCGGCCGTAGAACTGGGGAATGGCTCGTTTCCCAGTTCGAGTGCCGCGGGGGACGAAATTCTCGGTAGTCAGGGGCTTTTCGTCCGAGACCGATACAGGGGCGGTGGGGGACTCCGGCTTGCCCGAGATGAGCTCGGGGGTCAGGGCATTCGGGGCCGAGGCGCTTTCTCCTGAGCCCATCACATACACGGCGATGGCTCCTAGGATCAACACGAGAAGTATTACAACCAGCGGCGCACGTCCGGATCTCGCAATATTGCCCCCGGGAGAGCCTTTGGTCTGGGAGGAATCTTGACGATGAGCTAGCACCGAGCTACACGCTCCGTAGTCGTTGTCCTCGGCTCCTGCTAGGCTCTGCCGCTCGTTAGCCGTCCTTTTCATGTTCATTCCGTTCCTGCGTTCTACGTACCAACTGGCCTCGTGGGACATAGTACCTCCACCGGCGAAGGTCGGGGAAGCACCGATCTCGATGCTCAAATTCTCTTCTGTCCACCGACGTTTTTCATCCCTCGCGTTGCTCCTCGCCATCTTGGTGTGGGTGACGGTTTCCTCCAGTCAATCGACGGCTTCAGCCTCTCCGGCTTCCGCTCCCCAAGAGGGGCGCGTGATCGTTCTGGGCTTTGACGGAGGTGACTATCGCACCTCTGCGAAACTCGCCTCGGAAGGATTGATGCCGAACCTTCAGGAGCTGGCCAAGACCGGCACCTTCGAACAACTGGGCACCACTTACTCGGCGGAATCCCCGGTGGCTTGGGCGGCGCTCAACACCGGACAAAACCCCTCGAAGACCGGCGTGCCGGGATTCGTCAAGCGCAATTTGATGCGCGATGGCAAAGAGGTCTCCGAAAACGGAAATCCCACGCCAGCCATTGGCCATCAAGGCTCCGCAGAGCGGAACGTGGTTGATATGGATGCCGGCTTGTTGATTGGCTTCCTGGCAAAGTACGACGGTCCAACACTGATGGGAATCGTCGGCGCGGCTGTGTTCTTAGCCTTCCTATTCGCTTTCAAGCTGCTCTTGCGCATGAAGATGGGATTGTCATTCGTCCTAGCCTTCGTGCTCGCGGCAGTTGGATCCTATGGAGCCAAGACAGCTAAGGCCTACATTCCCGAAAAGATCAGCGGCATCGTCACCAACCCGGTCGAAGTCGACGCCTTCTGGGATCATGCGGCGCGTGCCGGGTCCAAAGTGGTCGTGCTCGATGCGGCTATGGCGTGGGATAAGGAAGCCCCCGAAGGTGCCAAGATCCTTGGTGGATTGGGCTTGCCCGATTGCCGTGGAGACAACGGTCAGTGGTTTGTCTACACCACCAGCGATGACGAAATCGACAAGGAGCCGGAAGGGCGTTCTTCAGCCACGGCGGGCACTATCTTTCGCGTTTCCACGTGGCGCAACGACAAGATCACATGCAACCTATACGGCCCGAAGAACTTCTACGAGCAGGATAAGCTGCGCGCCGAAATCGATACAATCGAGGAGCGGCTCAAGCCGGCCAGCGGGACCGGTTGGAAGGAGGGTTCTGCTCTCCGTACGCGTAAGAAGGAACTTCAAGCGAGCCTGAGTAGTGGCGCACGCGCTACTGTTCTGGTTGAGATTGAGAAGCAATCAAACGGAGCCAAGGTCACCGTCGGGGGTCAAGCGCAGGACCTCGAGACCGGTGTTTGGTCCGATTGGTATCACCCTGTCTTCGAACTCAATCCTTTGATTAAAGCTCATGCGGTTACCCGCATGAAGATCATTGAGAATGGTGAGACCTTCACCTTGTTCGTCAATACCCTCGACATCGACCCGGCCAACGCTCAGTTCTGGCAGCCAGTGAGCCAGCCCAGTTCCTTCTCGGCGGAACTCGCCAGTCGCATCGGGGGTCCCTTCGAGACCTTCGGTTGGGCTTGCCTGACGATGCCCTTCAAGGACAAGGTGATCGACATCGAGACTATGTTGCAAGACATTGAATTCACCATGAAGTGGCGCGAGAAGATTACGCGTGCTGCTTTGGAGGAGGGCGACTACGACGTCTTGATGTCTGTCTTCAGTACACCGGATCGAGTGCAGCACATGTGCTACCAGTATTCAGATCCGTTGCACCCTCTGTACGACGACGCGAAGGCTTCACAAAAGGTGACTTTCTTCGATCGTGAGATCGAGTTGCGCGAGGCCATCACGGTGATCTACGAGCAGGTTGACCGCATCATCGGTTGGGTGAAGGACGAGTACCTGGAGCCTGAAGACACGCTCTTGGTTTGCGCGGACCACGGCTTCCAAAGCTTCCGTCACCAGGTGCACCTCAACAACTGGCTAGAGCAGAATGGTTACTTATCATTGAGCCCCGGGCTTTCGAGCACGCGTAACAACGCGGCTCTAATGTTCGTCGATTGGACGGAGACGCGGGCCTACGCCATGGGGCTCGGGATGATCTACCTGAACCTCGAAGGCCGTGAGGCCGGCGGTCTCGTCAAGGAAAGCGAGAGTCGTGCTCTCCTGGAGGAGATCGCATCCAAGCTCTCCGGCTTGACCGACGATCGCGATGGCAAGAGTGTCCCGGCGGTCGAACAGGTGGTCTTCATCGATGACGTTCACAAGGGACCCTTCCGCGATCGCGAAGGAGACCTGATGGTTGGATTTAAACCTTACTACCGCGTTTCTTGGGGCACGACCTCCGGCGGCATCGATCTTGAGAAGGGTGATGGTGGCGGGATCATTACCTCAGAGATCTTCGAGCCGAATAAGGCCAACTGGTCAGGCGGCCACGTATCAGTCGCACCTAAGCACGTTGCAGGTATGTTCGTCAGCAACCGCAAGGTCGCGATTCCGGCGGATGGGGTGCACCTCTTGCATATTGCGCCGACGACCCTGGATCTGCTTGGACACGAGCAACACTCGGAGTTTGACCTCAAGCCTCTGAGCATTCAGTAGAGCCTGGTTCTTGTGGGCTTCGAGCCCACACAAGATCTTCACACAAGGAAGTGGACGTTCTCCTCAACGAGAGCGTCCACTTCTACGTAGAAGAAAGACGGGGAATGAATTTTCGACAGGATTCTGCGAAGGAATGCGAATTGAAAGGCACTCAGGTAAGGGGCAATCGGCCATTTCCTGTGTTCGAGCTTCGCAAGTCGCAGCCTTGCTGAGGAATTCATTGAAACGTCGGAGACTATGTTCCGAACAAGATGGGTAACGAGAGAACAATGAATTTGGTCATGAACATAAGCGATAACGATTCCGGGCGCATGCCACTCCCTGGGCATCGAACAGGCATACCCCAGGCGAGCGCCCGCTTTCTGTGGATCGACGAGGAAAGCGGCGACGAGCTCGCCGTCGAAGTAAAAGGGAACGAAGCCTTCTTTGGGGAATTAGAAACCCTCGGGTTCGAGCGCCAAAGCAGCGAACTTGACCCTTCGAGTAGAAAGCCGAGCGGCAGGCTCAGCGCAAGCATGGACGTCGGCAGCGGACGCTCCAAGCGCTCGAAGGGCGGAGAGCGGCGCCTGGGATAAGAGCCGGAAGGTGGCGGAGATTGCCCGGGCCCGGTACCGCCGTCTTCCGGCGCAGGGTCCAAAACCGTACCCTCATCCGATGCAAGCTCATTGGAAGGTATTGATCTGGATGGCCGCGGGCATTGTCGTCGGCCTCATTATGCAAGTGACCCTCGAGGCGCCCGCCTGGAGTGGTTCAAGCTGGAAGGGCTCTCCACAAGGGATCGAGCTGGTCTCAGCCTCTGGTCCGTCGGCCAAGTCTAGACTCGAGGTTGGAGCCGTCTACGATCGACTCATTGTCAATCGTGGCAAAGAAGATGAGGCCATCGTCCAGCTCGGCGTCCCCGAGGATTACCTGAGCGCCCAGGCCAATGCTGAGAACGGCGAGGTCCTCTGGTTGCTCGAGTTAGCGGACACGGAGTCAAAGAGCCCCGTCGCACTGGCGCTCGGCATGTCACCGGACTCACCACGTGCAAAATGGATCTATTGGTTTGCCTTTGTCGCGGACATTTTCATGGCGCTCTTGAAGATGCTCATCGTTCCATTGGTGATGAGTTCCATCATCAGTGGTGTGGCCAGCGTCGGTGCTTTCAAAGACCTGAAGCGCTTGGGCTTCAAGACATTCAGCTACTACATCGTCACCAGCCTCTTGGCGATCGTCGTCGGCCAAGTCTTGGTCAACGTGATTCGACCCGGAGAAGGAGCCCAACTCGGTCTCTCGGCCAACGCTAGTGCTGGTGAGCGGTCGGAGAACTTTATTGAAATTCTGAAGCGCATGGTGCCGGATAACGTGCCTGAAGCTATGACTTCCAATGGAGCCATGCTGCAGATCATTTTCTTCTCACTGCTGCTCGGCTACTTCATCACGCGCGCCGCCGAACCGCACTCGGGGCGCGTTCGCGAGCTGTTCGAGTCATTCTTCCAGGTGATGATGCGCATGGCCGAAGGCGTCTTGTCGCTCTTGCCTTATGGCGTTTTCGCACTGCTCGTCAAGGTCGTAGCGGGCACCGGGGTCGAGCCCTTCAAGGCCCTGTTCATCTATATGGGCACGGTGACTTTGGCGCTCGTCTTGCACTCATGTGTGACCCTACCGCTGATTTTGAAGTTTGTAGGGAAGGTCTCACCGATCGCTTGGTTCAAGGCCATGTCGCCCGCTCTGATGACGGCCTTCAGTACTAGCTCGTCGAGCATGACTCTGCCGGTGACACTGAAGACAGTCGAGCAGCGGGGTAAGGTCAGTAACAAGGTGACCTCCTTCACGCTGCCCCTAGGGGCTACGATCAACATGGACGGCACCGCGCTTTATGAGTGCATTGGCGTGATATTCTTGGCCCAGTACTACGCGACCCTCGGTGGCGAGCCCCTCAGCCTGACCTCTCAAGCCCTCGTGGTGATGATGGCGCTGATGGCTAGCGTCGGGGCGGCCGGCATTCCATCGGCTGGGCTGGTGATGATGCTGACGATTCTTTCCTCACTAAACCTGCCCTTGGAGGGCGCTGCGCTGCTTTTGGCCGTAGATCGGCCGCTAGATATGCTGCGGACCGTGGTCAATGTCTGGTCCGATTCCTGTGGTGCCGCAGTGGTGGGGCGTAGTGAAGGCGAAATGGGCGCACTGGAAGCTGGCTGAGCGGTGGAGTCCTGCCGTCCGTCCCGCTACAATTCCCGCCGAAAGCTTTCTTGACTCCGGCGACAAGCCGCTGAATTTAGTCCTAATGACGAACCCGTCCCTAATCGAACGAATCACCCGCTCCTTGGCCTACATGCTCCGCCACAAGCCGGAGGAGTTCGACATCGAGCTCGACCGTTTTGGCTCAGCTGACTGCGATGAAGTTGTCCAGGTGCTCAACGAGCGTCTTGGCGAGTCTATCGAAGAGGATGATCTCTACGACGCCATCGAGGCCGGTGACCGGGTGCGCTACGCCATCAATGATGGCCGCATCCGCGCCCTCTACGGACACTCCATCGAAGTTGATCCGGGAGAGAACACCAAGCCCAGCGAACTCTTGTACGTCGGCCTCGGTAGTCGTGAGGCTGAGCGCGCCGAGCGCTACGGTCTGCGTGCCGGTCGCCGCGCTTTCTTGCATCTCGCTAAGGAAGAAGAGCAAGCAGAAGAGTCGGGCAAACGCCAGGCTCGCCGTTATGCGGTGATTACTGTCTACGCCCTCGACGCTTGGGAACAAGGCATCAACTTCTACGATCGCGGATCGCTGTTCCTCTCGGATCCGATCCCGACAGAATTCCTAGAGATGGGCGAGATCTTCGAGGATGGCACGCCGGCCACGCGTGACGTTGATCGAGGTGGCCGTTCACGTGGTCGTGACCGCGGTGGTGACCGCGGTGGTGACCGCGGTGGTGACCGCGGTGGTGACCGCGGTGGTGACCGCGGTGGTGACCGCGGCCGTGACCGTAACGGAGATCGTGGTCGCAACGAGCGGACAAGTCGTGACGATGATCGTGAGGAACGCCCCGCGCGTACCGAGCGTCCCGCCCGTGAAGAGCGCAGTGAGCAATCAGCACGACCGGAGCGATCCGAACGACCGGAGCAATCAGCACGACCGGAGCGATCCGAACGACCGGAGCGATCCGAACGACCGGAGCGATCAGCACGACCGGAGCGATCAGCACGACCGGAGCGATCCGAACGACCGGAGCGATCAGCACGGCCGGAGCGATCAGCACGGCCGGAGCGATCCGAACGACCGGAGCGATCCGAACGACCGGAGCGATCCGAACGACCGGAGCGATCAGCACGACCGGAACGATCCGAACGCCCGGAACGCGGTGACCGCCCCGAGCGCGGTGGAAGAGATCGTGGTGAACGTGGACGTGACGAGCGCCCGCGCAACGATGACCGCGCCCCTCGACGCAATCAATCGAATGACAACGAACGGTCCAGTGCGCCCCGCCAGGATCGCGCGCCGGTTGCCCAAGAGGCGGCACTTGCTCCGGCATCGGCTCCGAAGGCAGCTTCTCAGGGTTCATTTGGCCTCGGCCTCGACGGATCCAAGTCGGCGAAGCGGACGCCCAAGCCCGCAGTAGTCAAAGCTCCGGAACCCAAACAGGTTGAAGCTCCCAAGCCTGCTCCGGAAGCTCCGACCAGTTCATTCGGTTCGGGAATCTAGTCCCTTCCGCATCCGACTCATGAAGAGTGTTCGTCACCCATTTATACGATGACGAGCACTCTTCCTGTTCTTAGCGAGTTGCCTTCTGGCTACTTCATCGATGAGAGCCCGCGCGGCATCTTAGCCTTGCATTCAGAAGTGGCTCGCGCCGTGCATGAGACCGGCTATGGGCCGGAACACGACGGTTCCCTGGAGCGCAGTGAGCTTTCCGGGCGCCGTCCGCTCTTCGAGTTGACTGCGGGAGGCGAACGCTTTGTGGTGCGACGCTTCAGTCACGGCGGACTTATGCGTTGGATCACGGGGGAGCGTTATCTCGATCCGGAAAGACCCTTCCGCGAACTGATCCTCTCATCCTACTTGCGCAAAGCCGGAATTCTGACGCCACAAGTAATCGCAGCAAGGGCGCAGCCGGCTTTTGGAGTCGGTTGGTATCTCGATCTGATCAGTCGGCGAGTAGAGAACGCTCTTGATTTGGGCTTTGTGCTCGGCTTGGCACGGGCGGGAAAGCTCGATCGGGATGTCAAACGTTCACTCCTCCGAGCTACGGGCTCACTCGTGCGCCGCCTGCATCAACATGGTTGCATTCACGCGGACTTGACGCCGGCAAATATGCTGGTGGCTACCGACGTCTTGGAAGGCGCACCTGCCAAGCTTTGGGTGATTGATCTCGATCAATCGGTTCTGCGGGAAAAGCCGACGAGTGCCGAGGTCATGCATAACCTACGTCGTCTTTTTCGATATGTCATTCGCCGCGAGAAGCGCCACGGGCGAGCCCTATCCAGAACGGACTTCCAGCGCTTCGTGAAGGCTTATGAGCCCGAGAAAGAGCGCCGCCGCTCAATCGTGCGCACGATCGCCGCTGCCCACCGTCGTTCGAGGTTGATTCACTCTCTTGGCTGGTTTCTCGAGGGTCGTTTTGGCAAGCGTTCCGATCCGCGCGAAACCTCAATCGCCTAGCAGTCCCATCAAGGATTGCTAGGAATCTGCGCTTCGACTCTTCTGCGGCAAGAGCGGGTGGATCAGCGCGAAGAGCAGCCAGGTGCTCGAGGTCGCGATGTGTAGCCACATCCAAACCCTCGTCCAGTCCTCCCCGGCGCTGATCTGCAGCGCATAACCCGAGAAGATCATTGGGAAGAGCGTCGCCATCAAGGTGATGCCAGTGCGGCGACCGCGCCTGACACGACTCTTGTAATGCTTGAGAGCGTGCCCACTCCAAATGACTCCTGCAGCAAAGATGAGCAGGGGAGCGGTCAGGATGTGCCAGTGTTGCAAGTCCGGTTGCAAGGGATGGTTGACCACCGAAAATTCATCCTCGGAGACTGCAAAGTAACGCATCCACCCATAGACGATTCCCGTCCCCCCAACCAAGAGATTGGAAAGATGAACGAAGCAACTTTGAGCACGGGTCACAGCGAGTGGGGGTTACTTTGACTTCTTGACCGTCGCGATCTTGCCTACGGGATCTTTCTTCTTCTGGCGCTTCATCGCTTCCACTTGCTGCAAGTGGCTATGGAGGGCCAGCACCCGTCGGGCGCACTTGGTCGTGGCTTGTGCGGTGAGTGTAGCACCAGTGACCGGCCTGATCCTGCGCTTGAGGTACAGGTCCTTGTCCAGCTTGGCGGTCAAGAATTGGTCGTACCACTTCTTGCGCGGGATGTACTCCTTGGGCTCGGCAAAGACAAGCAGTTCGATGCGGCCAAGAGTGCCGTCCGGCTTGACGACGATCATCACAGTCTCACGCAGTGCACGCACGCTATGGGTGTCAAAGTAGGCGGTCCCAATCCACTTACCGTCCCGCGTTGCGCGGTAGGGATAGACGACTCTACTGCTGAAGTCGACCTTGGCCAGAGCCGCTATTGCTTTGACCGCCTTGCTGTCGAGGTAGGCGGTTGTACGTTCCACCTCGCACTTCGGAAAGGCCAGACTCAGAGCCTCGTCGCGGGTCAAGAAGATCTTGGACGCGAGCCGACTCGGATGTGATATGGCCACCGTTGAACGGGGCGAAACGGATGCAGCACTGACAAACGTCAAGCTCGTCAGTGCAGCGATGATTCCGCAGAGGACTCTTTTAGAAGAGCCATTCTTAGAAACCATAGTCTTAGTAACCATCGCCTTAGAAGACATAGCCCATACTGAGTTGCATCGAGTCGTCGTCATTGTCGTAATCCAGGTAAGCAGCCTTGAGGACTATGTTGGCAATTGGCTTCCAGTCGATACCCATGGTGGTGATCTTCTCGTCGTAGAAGGGGTCGGCAGTCAGTCCGGCCGGCATTTTGGCCTGAGTGTTGATCTCTTCGTAGCGCACGAACGGGATCACCGAGTGTGTGCTGTCGGGGTTGATTGCGCTAGCGATGTCATAGCCAGCCTCAAGATACCAGCCGTCCATTTCAGAGGCGACCTTGTTGCCATTCGTCATCGAGATGGCATCGGCGTCTTCAAGGTCCGACATTGCGTAGAGGCCGCGCAGGCGTAGTGCGCCGACACTGTACTGCGCATGCAAGTCGTAAATCGTGGTGCCGGAGCTCGCGTAGCCCGCCTGCTCCTGGCCCGAGTCTCCGTAGTAGGCAGAGAATCCAGCGAATAGACCAAAGTCTGAGTTCCAGTCGAAACGTGCGACAGCTGCTAAATCTTCAGCAAGGGCCTTGGAGCCTTTTTGACGGCCGCCGCGCAGCCCCTTTTCGTCGAAGCCCGAAGCATCCATACCATTGACTATGTAGAACTTGTAACTGAAGTCGCCCACATCACCGAGAACTCCCAAGCCGTTTTCACGCCAGGTCGAAGGAATGATCCTGCGCTCTGTTTCCGGTCGGCCCGGTCCTCGGTAAGTCGTCGGCTCGTGCATCTCGTTGTGAAGGCCCATCGGCATCAGGAGCATGCCCGTGCGGAAATTAAAGGCATCGTTGTGCATGTACTCAAGATAGGCAAACTCGAGGAAGATCTCATCGGCATGCTCAACTTCGATTTCTGAGTTGAACACCCACTTGTCATCGAACTTGTAGCCGATGTAGAGAACGTTGCGCACGAAGTCGGCGGTGGATGTCTTTGAGCCTGAGTAATCGGTGTAGACCATCTCGCCGTAGCCACCGATCGAGAGACCCGATTCCTTCTGATAGACCTTGGACGCTGCCGGTCCGAGACCGGAGACGCTTTCGCCGACCTTCGGGATGATGTCCCGGAACTCGAAAATCTCAAGTTCGCCCGAGACCGCGTCCATTTGATTGCGCAGCTCCTTGTTCTCCTTCTCGAGTTTGTCCAGTCGCTCTTCGATTGTGTCTTGTGCGAGGAGCGCTTGGCTGAGAGGAGCGAATAGTGCGGCACCCAGAGTCAGGCTGAGGCGCGGAATAGTGAAGGTCATTTTGGGGGGGAGGTTGCTAGCTCTGAGCCAGCAAGGGTGGAACCGGGGATCCACTCGATCACCATACTGGGATCGAGGGTGGTCAATTGTTGGCGTAGGCCGCTTGTGGCGCGAACGGAGGTGCATGCGCTGCGGATGTCGATGACGATAGCTTCTATAGACTGGCAGCTCGCGGCGAACTCCATGGCAGCATCGGGGCCCAGGACGAATAGCGCCGTCGAAAGGCAGTCCGCATCGAAGGCGCTCTCACTCCAGACGGTCACGCTTCCGAAGTCTGTAGCTGGTTCGCCCGTGCGCGGATCGAGGAGATGTCCAATCGTCTTGCCCTCGACTTGCAAACTACGCTCACTGTTGCCCGAAGTTGCGATCGAACCCTTGAATAGATTCAGAGCTAGCAGAGCTTGATCGCGATGGAGGGGATGGGCGATCTCAAAGGTCTGCGCCTCTGTGCAGGCGAGCAAAGCCACCTGTCCGCCCAAGTCGACCTCTGCGCGCTTGATGCCCGCCGCCCGCAAGTTGGCGAGGGCTACGTCGATTCCTGCACCCTTGCCAAAGCCGCCTTCTTCGATGCGGGCGTTCGCAACGCGGCGCACTATGGTGGTGGGGGATTGGAGGTCGAAGGCCTTTGTTCCAGAAGCCAATAGCCCGAGACGCAGGTCGGAAGCGCTTGGCTGTTTCCCCAAGCCGCGCAAGTCCCAAAGCTCGACAAGGGCACCAACTGTGGGATCAAAGGCTCCGTGTGTACGCGACCGCCACTCGAAGGCTCGGCTCAAGTCATGGGCGAGATTGAGGGAGAGTTCAAACGGCTCGCCAGCCTCTGAGCGATTCAGTAGCGAGAGCTCAGAATCCTGGCGCCAGGTCGAGAGCATGGCTTCGACGCCATCAATCGCTTGTGCCGCGAGTTCGCTTGCGGCCAAAGCCTCTGCGCGCGTTGGCGCCTCCAACCTGATGAACAGGCTGGTCCCCATGGCAGAGAGCTGCCGCTCGATCTGCACTGGCTTGCAAACCGTTTGAGATTGGGGCGCTGCGACCATGCAGGTCGGTAGGATCAGCGCGATATTTGTGAGGAGTAGCATTGACTGGGCACAACCCTGTGGTCGAGATAGGAGTTGTATTGAGATCGGGTCTCAAAGTCAATAGGGGTTCTCTACTCCAGATGGAACTTTCTTAAAACTTCTCCAGGTGCACACGCCTGTAGACGGGGCCTTCCGGTGAAAGGGCCGCTTTCAGCAGTTGTCTGGTCGCCAGCCGCTGCCGTCGCTGCATGAGCGGGGATTCTATACGGCCATTCGCAGTGCGCATAAGTCGCCGGAGCCGCTGCACTTGGGTCGCCGCCTCGGAGCTACGCCCGAGGGTTTTGAGCACCATGGCGTGGGTTCCGCGAATCACGATTCGATCGATCAGCTCGGCACCGGCGCGGTCGAGAAGCTCGACTGCCGCCACGGATTGCTTGAGTGCGGCCTCTGGATCCCTGTGAAAGGTGATGCGCGCTTCTATCGAAATACAGACTGCCTCCGTTCGCGCGAGCCCCATCTTGTGTGCAACTCGCGCGCAGCGCGCAAGGAAGGTCGGGGCCGTTTCATCACCCTGCTCCGCTAGAAGAATCCCGAGGAATAGAGCGGCCAGGGATTCGCCGTGACGATCTTCAATCTCGCTGGCTACAAGCAGTGCATCACGCAACAGAGTCTCCGCTTCCTCGACGCGGTCGATGTCGAGCAAGTGGCAACCAAGTCGTGCCTGCGTTTCGATTTCAAGCCGGCGATCACCAGCGCGTTGGGCAAAGCGTGTTGCATTCTGTGCGGAGACCAGTGCGCGTCGTGGGCGGCCTGCGGCACGATAGACGCGCGCACGTAACGAGTGGGCCAGGGCG
Source organism: Planctomycetota bacterium (assembly GCA_047639675.1). Lineage (GTDB taxonomy): Bacteria > Planctomycetota > UBA1135 > UBA1135 > JABACD01. The sequence goes on from JBLIOI010000044.1 coordinate 12,757, forward strand.
CGTACAGCCAGTGCTTCAAAGACGTCTGTCTTGCGCAGTAGCATCAAACCCTGGTCTGAGCGCTTGAGTGAACTCTCCACCTTGCCCTCAAGCATGTCGAGTTCACCGAGGCCAATCTCTGCGCGCGCACGATAGTAATCAGTGGGCGCAGTCTCGCGAGCTTGGCGCATCATCCTGCGACCTTCTTGCATGTCACCAGTATGGATGTGGACATCGGCCAAGCGCCGTAACGTGTCACTGGTCAGCGCACTATTGCGACTGAGGCGGAAGAACTGTAGAGCATTGCCCAGCATGCCGCGTCCCGGACCGTAGTGGCCGACGCTGATCGAATAGCGCGCATGTAACAAGTAGACACGCCCCGCATCGTCAGGGTTCTGTTCGAGGTCGATATCGAGGTCAATCAGTTGATCAAGCAACGCTCGCTGTTTCTCACGATAGCCCAAGCGATCCGCCGCGTCCGCCGCGGACCACAGGAATTCAAGGGCGCGCGCAGCTGGGTCGGGAGTCTCCGGGAGCTCCGCGAGTGCTTCGAGCCCCCAAAGGCCCAGCGTGTAGACCCGCGCGGGCTGCCCTCGGTCGTGCAGGCGCTGCAGCAGCGGGCGAAGGATCTTCATCAACTCGCCATAGTCCGCGGCGGCGCGCAGGTGATAGGCGCGCTGGAACGCATCCGTGAGCGACAAGCGCCCGCCCGGGCCGGGGCGCAGAGCTTTGGCGATCGCCAAGTGCATCTCTTTTCGGCGCCCGTTACTGAGCCGTTTGTAGATGGCGGCGCGCAGGGCGGGACGGCGGAAACGGTAGCGGTCACCTTCGGAGCGTAGCCAGCCCGTATGCATCAGTCGCGCGAGGGTTTCGTCGAGCACCGGCGCGCTCTCATTCGGCCAGGTGCCGAGTAGGAAGCGCGTTTGAATGCGACCCCCGCAGACTGCGAGGCGACCGAGCCACATACGATCGAGGGGTTTCAGTCGCGCATAGGCGCGCAGAATCTCGTCACGCAATGACGCGGGTAGCGGCAGTTTATCCGGGTGGACCTTTAGTTTGAGACCAGCTTCCGTCTGGATCGCATCGCCGCGATCGACCAGGCCCCGCAACAACTCGGCGATCAAGCCCGGATTGCCGCGACTTCGTTCCCAAAGCACCTTGGCCAAACGCAGCCTGGGTGTGGAGCGCAAAAAAAGTTCGTCAGTCAGCTTGCGTACGGCCACCAGGTCGAGGGGCATCAGCGCCATGCGTTCGAAGGAGTCCACTTGGCGCAGCAACTCCTCGAATAGATGCAAAGCTTCCGGGCGCCGCGGACTCTCTTCTGCATCGCGACCGACCACCAGGAGCAGGGAGATGTTGCTCAGTTGGCGTGTCAAGTGCGCTAGCACCTCAAGCGTGCCTTCATCGGCGAAGTCGAGGTCGTCGAGGTAGATGGCGAGCGGGCGCTCTTCCGCCAATCGAACAATCCAGGTGCAAAGTGCCGCAGCCACCGAAGTCGCCGTAGTTCCATCGAAGCCCGGATCGAGCACTTCGAGTAGCGTGTCGCGCTCCGCACTCGGAAGCAGCTTGTTTAGTATCGCCCGTTCCCGGTCTGTCGGCGTGCTGCCGTGAGAAAGGCGCAGGTAGCTACTCAAGAGCTGAATGATTGGGCCGCAGGGACCTTGTTCTTCAAAACGTGCACAGCGTCCGTGGAGGTACAAGGGCGGTGTAGCGCTGCGTCGAATGCGAACGGCAAACTCGCGCATCAGTCGCGTCTTGCCTGATCCGCTTGAGCCTGAGAGCTCCAGGACGGAGCCTCTAGCCTGCGCAGCAAATGCCCGGCGCGCACAGCCGAGAACCTTTCTCAATTCCTCATCACGTCCAACCATCGGGAGGGCAGAGGCAGACGGCACGCTACGTTTCGGGTTGCGAGCATCAAGCTGCTCCCGCCACCATTCGCTTTCCTCTTGTTGGCTTGCGATGACCTGCAACTCAGCAAGGGTTGGGCGCCCAATAGGATTCTTTTGGAGCATCGCCTCCAGCAAACCGTCAATGAATGGTGAGAGTGTCGGCACGCGCAACGACGGCATTTCAAAGTTCGCTTTTTTGAGTACGCCAGCCAAACCCTCGCCGCTGGCAATTTGATCCCGCGTTGCGAAGGGGTGGGTGCCCGTAGATAGCTCGTACAATAGGATGCCGAGGGTGTAGACCTCGCTGGAAGGGGTCGCCACTTGGCCGCGCAACTCACGTGGTGAGAGATACGCCAAGCTTCCTGTGACGCGCGCAGCTTGCGGCCCATCGGCGAGCTTTTGGGCAAAGCCGAAGTCGATTAGAACCGCGCGACCGGCATCGTCCAGCCGCACGTTGTCGGGCTTCAGATCGCCGTGCAGATAACCAGCCTGGTGTAGAGAGAACAGCGCGCCAGAGAGCCGTTCAAGGCTCGTGCGCACCTGTGGTTCGGGGAGGGCCCCAAGACGGTTGAGCTGCTGGCGTAGGCTGGGGCCCGTGAGCAATTGCATCGCAAGCCATGGGCCATTCCCGTCAGCGCCGCTGGCCCATCCCGTCAAGAGTCCAGGGTGCTTCAAACCGAGCACGAGCTCGCACTCCTGCTCGAAGGCGTGGACTTGGCCGGCGTGCTTCGCGATCTCCGGGTGCATCCGCTTCAGGGCGATCTCTAGACCAACGGGAAGTTCACCGTGAGACTCCGTGAGCACTGCCCGCCAGACCGGCCCCGTTGCTCCACGACCCAATTCTCCTACGAGTTGGCAGGGCAGATCGTCGGGTACTTTGGGTGCTGTGGGGTTCGTCATCTCGGCCATTCTTGTCGCGCTCCGCTTCCATGGCGGAGAGGCAGGGGCAAGACTCTCAAAATGCGGCCCAAGTTCCGAGACCTGTAGTGGTCTTTCCTCGTGCAAAGCCCATGAAGATTGATCTTCAAGCTCACCTATTGCGTGGGCAAGTACCTGATCTCCCTGCTACGCTCTCCCCATGGCCCTCAAGCTCTACAGTACGCTAACGAAGCGCAAGCAAGACTTTCAGCCCCTCGAACCCGGAATCGTCCGTGTCTACAACTGCGGGCCGACCGTTTACAGTCGCGTCCACATAGGCAATATGCGCTCCTTCGTGTTCGCAGATCTGCTTAGACGCTGGTTGGAGCACGAGGGTTACGAGGTGCGGCAGGTGATGAACATCACAGACGTAGGTCACCTTGTGGACGATGCGGAGGAGGGCGAAGATAAGCTTGAGGCGCAAGCACGCAGAGACGGCCTCGACCCCTGGAAGATCAGCGAGGAGACCACCAGGGTCTTTTTCGATGATCTGCGCCGCATGAACTTTCGCCCGGCGATGGCTTATCCGAAGGCCACCGACCACATTCCTGAGATGCTCGAGATTATCGAAGCCCTGATCGAAAAGGGCTTCGCGTATCGCGCGGGGGACAACGTCTACTTTGAAGTCTCAACCTTTGAGAGGTATGGAAGGCTCTCGGGCAACAATGTCGAGGACCTGGACGCTGGAGCGCGCATCGAAGTGCTCGATGAAAAGCGTGCACCTGCCGACTTCGCCCTGTGGAAGAGCGATTCCAAGCACTTGATGAAGTGGGACAGCGTCTACGGCCCCGATGGTTTCCCCGGCTGGCATATCGAATGCTCGGCGATGGCACGCAAGCACCTCGGCGATCAAATCGACATCCACACGGGCGGCGAAGACAATGTCTTCCCGCACCACGAATGCGAGATTGCCCAATCGGAAGCCTTCACCGGCAAGCCCTTCGCCAGCTATTGGATGCACGCCAAGTTCTTGCAAGTGGACGGCGGAAAAATGGGCAAGTCACTCGGCAATATGTACGACTTGGACGACGTCGTAGCGCAGGGCTTCGAGCCGCGCGTGTTGCGTTACACCTTATTGCGTGGGCACTACCGTCAGCCCCTGAACTTCACCTGGGATATCATGACGGACTCCGCCAAGGCATTGGAGAAGTTCGATGACTTGGTTGTGCGTTTACGTCGCATCGCCGGCGGCGAGGAGGGTGCTGCGAGTGCAACTGCGGGTACCGACCTGGTGGAGCAAGTTCGCAGGGATTTCCAACAAGCGATGAATGATGACCTGAACACGCCACGGGCCTTCGCCGCACTGCACGCATTGCGTGACCATGCGGTTCAAGAGCGTCTGGGGAGTGGAGCAGCCCTCGTAGGAATCGAATTCTTGACGAGAGTAGAGGACGCTCTTGGCATTCTCAAACTGGAAGTCGAAAGCTTGGATGCGAGCATCGACGCCTTGATCGAAGAGCGGAATAGCGCGCGCACCAATAAGGAATGGGCGCGCTCTGATGAGATTCGCGATGAGCTCTTGGCCCAAGGGATCTTGCTTGAGGACAAGGGCGGAAAGACCGTTTGGCGGCGAAAGTAGGGGAGCCGCGTCGTTCCGGGATGGATGCTATTCGCTATCCTTGTGGATCGAGGAAGTCCACCAGCATGTAGTCTCCGACAACCTCATATCCCAGTCCGCTGTAACATGCCTGCGCAGCGTAGTTCTCCTCCCCGGTGAAGAGGATTGAGCGTGTTGCGCCCGTCTCGCGCGCGGAGATCAAACTTCCAGCCACGACGGAGCGCGCAAAACCTTGGGAGCGCCACTTCGGCGGAGTCCACACTCCTCCAACCTGTACGCAGTTCCTTGTCCTTGTGTTGAAAGCTGTCATCGCAACGCATTCGCCTTCTGTGTTGAGAACGAATAGACTGGACTCTTGCGCGAGGTCGGCGAGTTTGGAGCCGTCGGCGATTGCCTTCGCTTGATCCATCGTTCGCCCCAAGGCTTCCACGAGGTAATTTGCGCGCCAAGTAGTCAATAACTCCAAGTCTGCGCCGCTAGGAATCCGACATTCCTGTTGGCCGCTGGCAAGCGCGTTCGGTACGCGCAGCAGATTGAGTTCGAGGCGATAGAGAATTTCTCGCGAAGCCACAAGCGTTGGCGACAGATCCCAGCCCAGGTCCTCGCGGGCGCGCTCGACCTGATCGCAACATCCCGCCATTCCGATCACTTGGCGCTGACTGATTCGTAGGGTGTTTCTGACGAGCTCCCCGACCAGCTCTACCGGAGCTTCCAAAGCCAGGCGATTGCTTGACCAATGCGCTACCACCCCAACGATTCTTTCAGCAAGAAAGGCAGCGACGTAGTGCGCTTGGTAGGGCTTGCCCTCGTACTCCAGGCCAGCGCGTTCCGAGTTCCCTTGGAGGAACATCGTTGTGTCACCGTGCGCTTCGAGAAAGGCGCGCAAGGAGCCCTTGTCACTCGCCCTAAGCAGGCGAACATCAGGCACGACGATTACTCTTCGATCGCCGCTTCACCCGCTTCAGTCTCGTCGCCATCGGCCGAATCTGCATCTTCCGGGCGAATGTCATCGTCCCGTTGGCGTGCGTTCGCTATCAGATCTTGCAGATCTGCAGCCATGGCAACGGAATCGTCATAGGCCCAGCTGAGGTGGGGTGTTGTGCGCATCTCAAGGACACGGGCCACCTGCCGTTGGATGAAGCCTTGGGCGCCTGCGATCATTCGCTCCGTCTTGCGACGGTCCGCTTCGCTGCCCAAGCAGGAGTAGAAGATGTCGCCCTTCTTGAGGTCTGTAGACATCTCGACTCGCGTGATCGTCACGAAGGAAGAACGCGGGTCGTTGATCTCGAACTGCAGGCAATGGGCAGCGCGTTGTTTGATGCGGGACTCGATGCGAGCCACGGTACGCGGATTGGCCATGATGTTGCGTTTGGTATTTGGTTGCCCTCCAGCTTACGCCGGAGGGCAGACGATCAGGTCGTGGCCCGAGCGGGGGATTCGAGGGTTCGAGCGGTCTCGATGATCTTGTAAGCCTCGAGCACATCGCCTTCGCGAATGTCGTTGTAGTTTCGTACCACAAGTCCACATTCAAAGCCTTCGCGGACTTCCTTGGCGTCTTCGGCCTCGCGCTTAAGCGAACCGAGTAGGCCTGTGTAGATCACTTGATCGTCACGCATCAGGCGGATCTTACTATCGCGCGAGATGGTGCCATCAAGCACGTATGAACCAGCGATGTTACCGATCTTGGAGGAGCGGAACAGACGGCGGATCTCGACGTGGCCCGTAACTTCTTCGCTGATTTCGGGGGCCAAGCGGCCTTCCATCATCGCGCGAATGGTGTCGATCACGTTGTAGAGAATACTGAAGTTGCGAATCTCAACTCCGGCACGTTCAGCGGCTTGGCGAGCTTTGGTGCCCGTTGCGACGTTGAAGGCAACCACGAGTGCATTAGAAGTTGAGGCCAAGAGAATGTCATTCTCTGTGACGGCTCCAACGCCCGCTTGCAAGACGCGTGCTATGACTTCTGTGTGGATCGGATCTTGGATAGAGGTCTTGAGAACCTCGACCGTGCCTTGCACATCGGCGCGAATGATGATGTTGACTTCCTCGACAGCCGGGCCAGCGACCTGCTGCAAGAGTGCCGCGTTGTCGAGCTTGCGACTCTCGGCCATCGACGCCGAGCGTTGCTTGCGCGAACGCTCTTCCGCAACCTTCTTGGCTTCGTCGAGTTTTGCCACAACGTGGAACATCTCGCCGATACCAGGGATAGAGGAGAGGCCTGAAACCTCGATCGGGACAGAGGGGCCTGCATCTTCGATCTCGGATCCCAAGTCGTTATGGATCGAACGCACGCGGCCATAGCCTTCGCCAGCCAAGATGACGTCGCCTCGGTTGAGCGTGCCGTCCTGTACCAGGAGGTGAGCAACGATGCCGCGACCTTGTTGGACTTCGGCTTCGAGCACGATGCCCGATGCCGCGCCTTTGGCGTGACAGTCGAGTTCAAGAATCTCACTCTCGAGTGAGATTCGTTCAAGCAATTCCTGAATGCCTTCGCCGGTGATGCCGCTAACCGGCATGACGGCGATTTCGCCACCCCACTCTTCGGGGATCGCGTCGATTCCAGCGAGTTGCTCAAGGGTCTTCTGAACGTTGGCCTCAGGGCGATCGATCTTGTTCATGGCGATCACGATCGGAGCCTTTGCGGCACGAGCGTGGGCCAAGGCTTCTTCCGTTTGCGGTTGTACACCAGCGTCTGCGGCGACCACCAAGACAACGACGTCCACGGCTTCTGCGCCGCGAGCTCGCATGCTCGTGAAGGCGGCGTGACCGGGGGTGTCGATGATCGTTACGTGGTGACCGTTCTCGGTAGTCACGCGGTAGGCACCGATGTGCTGCGTGATACCTCCCGCCTCGCCGTCAGCGACGGTCGAGGAGCGAATCTTGTCGATCAACGTGGTCTTGCCATGGTCGACGTGGCCTAGGAAAGCAACTGTCGGGTTACGTCGCTCAAGGTGCACATCCTCGATTGCATCACGCTTCTGCTTGAGGCTTTCGATGAGCGCTTCCTCAGCGGCCACTTCGCGGATGAACTCAAGGCCGACCTCGTACTCGCCTGCAAGCAATTCGGCGGTGTCCTGGTCGATGGTGGAAGTGATATTCACCGCACCGAAGCCGAGCTCGCGCCAAGCCACTTTTAAGAGCTGGTTGCCCTTGATTGACATGGACTCTGCCAGCTTGCGAATGGTGACGGGCAGATCGATCTTGATCGTCTGTCCTGAGAAGGGCGAACCCTCGAAGTTCGGGCGGGAGCCGCCGCGTCCACCGCGATCGCCGCCACGCCCGCGACCACCTGTCGGTCGCTGATGGCGCTTGTATCGGCCAGCTTCGCGCTCTCGCAATTGGGCGGCGGTCAGTTGGCCGCGCGAGCCGCGGTCGCCCCGCAGCATGCTGTTCTTTGAATCGTGACGTAGAGTCGGGCGGACGTCCGGGAGCACGTCGTCCCGTGAACGTAAGCGTCGTGATTCGCTCTTTTTCGGAGCGGCTTGGATCTTGCTGAGGTCGATGAATCCAACGACCTTACCGGCAGGTCCGGGCCTTGCCTTCTTAGCGCTTTTATCTTCGACCTTCGTCTTGCTGCTCTCGGCGTCGGGAGTTTCCTTCGCAGCAGCAAGAACTGGCTCTTCGGCCAGCTTTTCTTGCACAACAGGAGCTTCCTCGGTCGCAGCAGTAGCTGGTGCAGCAGCTGGAGCAGCAGCTGGTGCTGGTGTGGGGGTGATAGCTACTACCACCTCTTCTTCTTCGCGAGGCTCGGTGATGGGAGCGGGCGCTTCAGAGACAGGCTCGGCAGCGGCAATCGGCTCCGGAACTGCGACGGGTTCTGCCGGGGCCGGGCTGGGCTCGTCGGCAATCTCTGTATTCACAGGTTCAGGATCAAGCTCTGTGGGCGCCGTCGTGGCGACAACTTCCGGTGTTGGAACTACCTCTTCCACTTCGGGCTCGGCTTGAGCTTCGACAATCGGCTCAACTTCGACAATCGGCTCCGCTTTCGCGACCGGCTCCGGCTCCGGTACGGATACGGGGGGCTCGACTGCATCGGCTTGTTCCGCAACTGGAACAGGCTGGATCTCAGGTTCAACTTCCGTGGGAAGCGAGGCCTGCGGCACAACTTCTGGAGCTGGTTGCGTGGCCTCCAGAATCGGATCAGGCGCAGCAACTTGCGTTGCGGCTGTGCGTGCCGTGCCAGCGCCGATGCTGTCATCAGCTGCTGCCTTCTTCTTTTTCTTACGACGGATCAGTCCAGCTCCGAGGCTGTCATCCATCAAGTCCGCATTACTCGCGTCGGGAGCATCGGGGCGCTTGTAGCCGTGTGCTTCGAGGACACCCTGCACTTGTAGCTCCTCGAATTCATCAAGGGCCGACATGTGGCTCTTGATTTGTGTGAAGCCCAAGTCGCGCAGCTTCCCGGCAAGGTCCTTGCCGCTCATGCCGTATTCCTTGGCTAATTCGTGAATCCGCTTCTTGCTCAACTTGCTGGCTGGTTTGTCCTCTATATGAGGAGTAAGTGGGCCCACCTTGGCGGGCAGAGGCCTTGCGGTCCTCTTGAGGTTGTTCTGTTTTAGGCGTCCTTGGAAGCCCTATGGAGAGAAGGCTAGGGGCTAAGAATCGGCTGAGGCCTCTGCCGCCGGTTCGCTCGCATCCTTCTCTGTCTGCACTGTCTCGGTTGGTTCTGCTGTTGCGTCGATCATTTCTTCATCGACTGCTGCTGTTGTGTCGGTCATTTCCTCACCAACGGCTGCTGTTGCCACAGAGGCTTCGACGAGAGTCGAGCTTTCTGTATCACCTTCCGTAGAGTTCGCTGCTGCGATATCTTGTCCCAAGCTGGCCGACTCGAATTGCTCGCGGGTCTGGATGTCGATCTCCCAACCACACAATTTGCTAGCGAGTCGCACGTTCTGGCCCTTCTTGCCAATCGCGAGGGACTGTTGATCTTCATCGACGATGACGATTGCGCGTCGGTTGTCAATGTCCGGGAAGATGTTGTCGATGTGGATCACGGCGGGTTTTAGGCCGTTCATGATCAAGGTCTCGAGGGAATCACTCCAACGAATGATGTCGATGCGCTCGCCTCGCAACTCGTCGATGACTGCTTTGATTCGCGAACCACGCACGCCCACACAGGCGCCGATGCAATCGATACGAGGGTCGATGGACTGCACCGCCATCTTCGTTCGATAGCCGGGCTCGCGCACGACTCGTTTGATCTCGATGATGTCGTCGGCAATCTCCGGAACTTCTAGGTCGAACAAGCGACGAACGAGGTCCGGGTGGGTGCGACTGAGATAGAGTTTGACGCGGGAGCCATCCTTGCGAACTTCGACGAGCAGCGCCCGTACCCGATCACCGGGGGAGTAAGTCTCGCCGCGGACGCGATCGTCCTTACCAAGGAGGGCTTCGACACGTCCGAGGTTGATCACGACGTAATCGCCTTCGAAGCGTTGCACTACACCATTCAGAATCTGACCGACGCGTGCCTCGTACTCTTCATATAGAACGTCGCGTTCAGCTTCGCGGACCTTCTGGCTGAAGCCTTGCTTTACTGCTTGGGCAACGATGCGACCGAGGACGGCGAGATCAAACTCGTACTCTTCCTCGTCGTCTTCCATGGAAACCTCACCGGTCTGGCGATCGATCTTTACGATGAGATCTTCGCCAACGCCGAGGCGCTTTCGGATTCCCTGGGCCAGAGCGTCCTCAAGCCCCAAGAAAAGGACTTCCATCGGAATGTCCTTGTCTCGGTGGATGGCATCGATCATCCGTAGAAGGCTACTGGTGTCCATGGTGTGTGGGCTGTTGAGTCGTTTAGTGTAAGAATGGCGTGACCACTTCCTCCGTCGCGAGCGAAGAGGGGAGGCCGTCTTTTTGTCTAAAATTCGGCCACGCGGGCCGCCACGCCGTCTTTGACCCTGCGGTCAGTTCGTAGCGCGGTATGCATTGAAAAGGGTCAAGCCCACTTCCCCAGCAACACGGGTGTTACCAGGGGAACGGGCCTCGTCATGAGGGCGATCGGGGTACGACCGCTCCCTCCAGAGTCTCGGATGATCTCAGAGTGTGGTATATCCTCGGTTGAGAGTCAACCGCAGGTACTATTAAGAGGCGTTCTCAATTGGACCTTAGTTTCAGTCGAGCCTCAGATCGTCAGGGATCTGAAGCCAATTCCCCAACTCGAATCTTCTAACGATGTCAGGTGCGACCCAGGATTCCCGCCCCGGCGAGGCCAGCTATGTGGTTGGCCACGGGGGGCCTTTCGCCGACTTTGAGGCACAGCTCCGGCGGGTCGCAGGCTCACCTGCGACGGTGCTTCTGGAGGGCGAAAGTGGTAGCGGCAAGAGTCGTGCTGCTCGCCGTATCCATCAGTTAAGCCCCCGGAATGAGGGGTTTTTCGTCGAAGTTGCGATCAGTGCTCTGCCCGCCGATCTCCTCGATGCCGAGCTTTTCGGCCACGAGGAGGGGGCTTTCACCGGTGCTCACGAGGCACGCCCGGGGCGCTTTCGTCGAGCGGAAGGCGGGACCATTCTCTTGGACGGGGTCGAGGACCTGGCCCCCAATCTGCAGGTCAAGCTCCTGCGAGTCCTGCAGGAGCGGGTCGTCGAGCCCCTCGGTGGACAGCCCGAGGAAATTGATGTGAGGATTGTGGCCACAGTCGGCTTGGACCTGGAGGCACGGGTCGCGGCCGGGGCATTCCGCCAGGACCTCTATTATAGGTTGGCGGTGGTGACCCTGCGTGTTCCGCCGCTGCGCGCGCGCTTGATGGAGTTCGACAAAATCGTCGATTCACTTCTAAATAGCATCGTCGAGCGAGTGCGAGTTCCGCGCCGCGAAGTCTCGACCCTGGCTCAGGAGCGCCTGGAAAGACATGGTTGGCCGGGAAACTTGCGCGAACTCGAAAACGCTTTGGAGCGCGTCTTGGTCCTAGGCGTCGATAATGACTCGCCAATCGCGCCGGAAGAATTTGACTTCCTCGACGAGGGCTTGGCTGATGAGGCTCGGCTACTGGCGTCCAAGGCGCTTGCACAAGGATTGACCGTAGAGCAAATTGAACTGGCGATGATCGAGGAGGCGATGATAGAGCAACGTGGCAACCTGAGTGCAGCGGCGCGGCAAGTCGGGCTCTCTCGGCGCGCCTTGGAATATCGACGCCGTCGTTCGAATGAAGAGGGGGGAGCTTGTGAAGAGTAGTCGAAGAATTGGGTTCGTCCTCTGCGCTTGGATGGCGTTCAGCTACACGTTGTTCGCCCAGAGTGAATCACTCCTGGAGCGCCGTGCAACGGCCACTCTCTTGGCACTGCAGAGTAGCCCAGCAGATTTTGAGCAGGTTCTCTCGCTGCTTGAGGACCCCGATGAGCTCACGCGCAGGACCCTGCTCGAGTACCTCGGAGCGGTCGAACTTGACAGTCAAGAAGCAGGCCAATTGAGAGTCGCGGAACTGTACACAAGCGCACGAGATGACAGTGCCTTGCGCGTTCGCCAAGCAGCCCTTGAAGCTCTAGCCGGCCTTGACTCTAAATTGGCTGCAAACGCACTCTTTAGCCTATTTGGCGAGCTTTCCGTCTCTGAACGAAAGAATGCTGCTGAGCTCTTTTGTAGCGTCATGTACCCCGAGTCTGAGGCGGCTCGGGAACTGTTAGAGGAAGGCGTCGTCGCCTCCTTCTGTGAGTCGCCCAACGCCTTGCCCCTCGACGTTCTAGCGCTGCTCTTGCCGAATTATGGTCTTCGTCTTGCGGAACGTGAGGACGGTGGTGAACTTGCCCGCGAGCGCGCTCCTTTGGTGCTCGGCCTTAGAAATCCATCGCCGGCGATTCGCGCAGCAGCTGACCTTGCATTCCGAATGTTCCAAAGTCGTTTGCGCGAACTGGAGCGACATGAGCGCGCCGATCGCTCGCTTGAGCACTTCGCAACAGATGGTGTTCCGACCAAGCCGTTGCTTTACTTGCGAGTGGTCAACTCCATGGAAGAGGGCACGATCGAGCTCGACGTTGCGCTTGCCGGAGCTCGGCGATTGGGCCAATCCAGCCCGGCGGACGATGCCACAGAGGAAGGTGAATGGCGCGCGCGAGCGGCACTCTTGGAAGCCAATGTATTGATGGCGCAGAACAGACTGGAAGAAGCGGCAGGGCCCTTGGAGAGGGCTGGCGATCTCTACGATGGCTTGATCGCCCGCCAGTTGGAACAGTGGGGAGAACGCGGCGCCATGCGCCAACGGGATCTCTTGCAGGGTCGCGCCTTGGTGGAATTTGCGGAAGTCTTTCGACGAATCGCCTCGGGAATAAATCCCAACGACTTGGGCCTGTTCCAACGTTTGCGAACCGCCCACGCCATGCAAATCGAGTCCCAGGTCATCGCCAGAGACTCGGATGTTCCCGCAGTCGCCGTCATGGATCCCTTCTTCGGAGCGGCCTTGAGTCCCTGCGCCTTGATCTTTGCGGCCAAGCCCCACGCGGCTTGGGACGCCGCCCGGTGCATCAAAATGAAGCGAGGCTTGGGTCGCGCCTTGGCCAGCGTCAGCGCGCGCGAAATGCCCGGCTACGAGCCCTATCCTTACCCCTTGCCTGAAGTCGGTGACCCGGTCATTGATATCCGCCGCAGGAGATGGCTTGACAAGTTGGCGGAGGGCGAAGTCAGAGCTTTGAAGCGCGAGTTAGATGTTCTGCGCTCGAAGGAAGAGCGCCAAGTTGATCCGGATCCACAGCTCGAGAGCGACATCGCTTTCGTCTCCTATTCCCTCGCACGTACCGAGCGAAGTCTGAAGCGAGAGACTCTAGCTGACCGCTATTTTGGGTTGAGGCGTCCGACGGCCGATGCCTTGCTACTGGCCGAACTTCTGCGCCGCGAGGGGCGGACGGAAGAGAGTCGAGAGCTTGCCAAACGCTTCGACGATGACTTGACCGCCCATAACTTGCGCCAGAAGTTCACCTGGGCATTGCACCTTGCAGCGCAGGCTGAATTGATGATTGGAGGCTGTTGGTCCGACGAGGGCGATGCTACCTCTGCGGAGGAGCACATGCTTGTGGCTTTGGATTTGCTCGAAGGGTTACGGACTTACTTCGAGGATGCCGACGCTCCGGATTCCGCGCTAGCGGTAGACAATGAGATCGCCGAAGCGTTGGTCTCGTTGGCGGTCAATTCCAATGTGAAGGCCAAAGACCCGGAGAAGGCTCTGGCTTACTTCGAGCGCGCCTATTTGCTTCGGCAAGATGACTTCATGCGCATCATGTTGGCCTGCTATCGGGCCCGTTCCGGTCGCGCGAACGAGGCGCGCGAGCTTATCTCTGATGTCCCGGAGTCGCCCCGTGGCTACTACAACTTGGCCTGCACCTACGCCTTGCTGGGTGAGGTTCAAATGGCCTTGGAGTACTTGGAGCGTGACTTCGAGGAGAATCGTACGAGTCGTGAGGCGTTGGAGAAGCAGAAGGAATGGGCGCGTGGCGATCCGGACCTCGTGGCATTGCGGGAAGATCCTGGGTTTCAATTCTTGACGGCGCCGGGGCCGGTAGAGGAGTCAGAGGAGGAGAAGTAGCGGGGTCCTGACGGACCCAAGGTGACCCAAGACTCTCTTTTTCACTCGGATTCTCGTCCCCGCTTCCCATTCCGCTCCATTCGACGGTATCCTCCGCGCTCGAATTCTGAGTCCTCCGACATTTTGATGCGCCCGCGAGCGCGGACGGGGGATGAGAGCTGAATGGTGTTGCGGCGCCGTTCTGATGCCACAGACAATTTAAGGCAAATGGGAAATGTGACCCTTACCGGCAAAGGCCGGCGTTGGGTGCTTAACGGGCACCCGTGGATTTATCGCGACGACATTGCTTCCGGCGAAGCCGAGCCTGGCGAGTTGCTGCACGTTGAAGATCCCAACGGAAATAACGTTGGTTGGGGACTCTTCAGTGCGAGCTCAAAGATCGCCGTTCGTTTAGTGACTTCGCAGAAGGAGCAACCGAACCGTGACTTTTGGGCGGAACGAATTGGCCTCGCTGTTCGCACGCGCCAGAAAATGGGGCTTGTGAATCCGGAAGGCGCCTATCGATTGATCGGCGGTGATGCGGATCGCATTCCTGGTTGGATCGTCGACGTCTACGGTACAACTGCTGTTGTGCAGAGTTCGATTCAGGCCACCGATCGCATGCGCGATTTCCTCGTCGAACTATTACAAGAAGCCTTGCCCTACGAACTTGAGACGATCATCGATCGCTCAGATTCTTCTGTGCGCCGCTTTGAGGACCTTGATTCGCGAGTTGAAACTCTCAAGGGCGAAGTGACCGGACCGGTCATCGTTCGTGAAGACGAGCTCGAATATGAAGTCGATGTACTCGGTGGACACAAGACCGGGCACTACCTGGATCAGCGTGAGAACCGCAAGCAAGCGGCTAAGTATGTTGCTGGTGGCCGCGTTCTGGACGCCTTCTGTTACGACGGCTTGTTCGGAATTCGCGCCGCTTTGGCGGGTGCCAAGGAAGTCGTTTGCCTGGATCAGTCCGCGGCTTCGGGCGAGCGCCTGATGCGCAATGCGGAACGCAACGGCGTTCAAGATCGCGTGACCTTTCAAAAGGCCAATTGCATGCAGGAGTTGCGCAACAGGCTGGAAGCGGACGAGAAGTACTCGATGGTCGTTGTCGATCCTCCGGCCTTCGCACGAAATCGTCGTGAAATCGATGGGGCCGAGCGCGGCTACGTCGAAGTCAACCGCCGGGCCCTCGGTTTGGTTGAAGAAGGCGGCTTCTTGATCTCAGCCTCCTGTTCATACAACGTCCGGCAAGCGGACTTCATGAAGTTCCTTGGCTCGGCGGCGCGACTTGCAAAGCGCGATGTCTGGATCGAGGAGATGCGCGGCGCTGCGCCGGATCATCCAGCACCGATTAACTTGCCCGAATCGAACTACTTGAAGTGCGCTTTCCTGCGAGTCCTTTAGCGAGGAGGGCCCTGGTTTGTGAGAATCAGGGCCACCAAGAACAGCATGAAGATTCAACTCAACGGAAAAGCCAAGGAAGTCCCCGAGGGCAGCACGATCGCCCTGCTAGTGGAACTGCTTGAACTGCAACCTGAACAGGTAGCCGTCGAATTGAACGAACAGTTGGTGCGACGCGTGGAACGCGTGAATGTGCAGCTGTGTGAAGCGGACCGTGTCGAGATGGTGACGCTAGTTGGCGGAGGCTGATGAGCGTTGCTTGACCACTTACGAGTAAGGGACCCAGACAAGACAATGAGTAACGAGTACCTGAACGACGACCCACTAGTCCTTGGCGAGACCCATCTCAATTCACGCTTACTTGTCGGCACCGGCAAGTACGCGAGTTTCGAGGAGACCGCCCAGGCCCTTGAAATCAGTGGTACGGATTGCGTCACGGTAGCTGTCAGGCGCGTGAACTTGGATCAAGCGAAGGGGCCTTCACTTCTCGATCACATCGATCGTACACGCTACAAGATCTTGCCCAATACGGCGGGCTGCTATGACGCGAAGAGTGCCATCCGTACGGCAGAGTTGGCGCGCGATGTGCTCGATACGCGACTGGTGAAGCTTGAGGTTCTCGGCGACGAGAAAACCCTTCTACCGGATCCGCTCGGAACCTTGGAAGCCGCGCGTGAATTGATCGCACAAGATTTCGAAGTCTTGGTGTATTGCTCTGACGACCCGCGGATGTGCGTGCACTTGGCGGAAGCCGGAGTTACCAGCGTAATGCCTGCAGGTTCACCTATTGGTTCGGGGCAGGGAGTTCTCAACCCGAACGCCATTCGAATCATCATGGAACTCGTCGACGTGCCTGTGATTGTTGACGCGGGAGTGGGGACCGCTTCTGATGTGGCCGCTGCAATGGAACTCGGCGTTGCTGGAGTCCTGCTCAATACGGCCATCGCCAGCGCACGCGAACCTTTGCGCATGGCTCAAGCGATGAATTGGGCTTGTGCTGCCGGTCGTCAGGCATACCTCAGTGGCCGCATTCCGAAGAAACTCTATGCCAACGCATCATCGCCCGTAGAGGGCACAATTTTCGGGGCGGGTCCTAAGTAAATGAGTTTGGAAGATCAAAGAGCGATAGTTGGAGCTTGTTTACTACTCGGCGGGTTGGCACTCGCACCGATGGTAGTGGCACTCTCCAAGTTTTGGATTCCCGGTCGCAACAACTTCTTTGCACGTTGGGGCTTCACGCACTTCACGCTGGTGGTGATCGTATACCTCTGCAGTGGCTTGCTAGTGAGCCTCGCTTGGAACGCAACGATTGGCGATGAACTTGGCTTCGCCGGGATCATGCTCAAGGCAGGCTTGATATTCCTGGCTCCGGCTGCGTTGATCATCAAGCTTGCTCTCGATCTTGATCCGGACAAGCTGAAGTCGCTCGGGTTCACATGGCCAGGGAGCGTGCGTGCTGTCCTGTTTGGCCTTGTCACCTACGTTCTCTTGATACCGGCGCTTCTTGGCGCCTCACTTCTGTGGCCTTGGATTTTCGAGTCCTTGGGTGGCGTTCCGGAAACGCAGGCCGTGATCCAGCAATTCATCGATTTGGACCCTGCACAACTTGCCGTGCCGGTCTTATTTGCGGTGTTGATTCAGCCTTTCTTCGAGGAACTTATCTTTCGCGGCTTCCTGCAGCCCCTGTTGGTTCAGAACTTTCGTGAGTTTTGGGGCGTCATTCTGACCTCCCTGTTGTTTGCCCTAGTGCATCCCCTAGCTGTCTTCTTGCCGGTGTTTGCTTTGTCGCTCGTTTTGGGCGGCGTGATGCAACGTACCCAACGCTTCGCATCCTGCTGGGCGGTGCACGCTGTGCACAATGGATTGATGCTCTTGCTTGTTCTCGGTTCACCGGAGGCTCGTGAGTTCATGGATGCCACCGGCTTGACCCAATGACTCACTTCAAGCAGCGCGGTCGTATGCTCTCGATTCCTGAGGGTGCTTGGATGGCTGACAATGCGGTCATCACCGGCGACGTTAGCTTGGGCGTTGATGCAAACGTCTGGTTCAGTTGTGTGATCCGAGGCGATGATGCTCCGATCACGATTGGCGCGCGCACGAATATTCAAGATCTGACCATGGTGCACGCGGACCCTGGCGTCCCGAACGTCATTGGCAGTGATGTTACAGTGGGTCATCGCTGTGTCTTGCACGGCGCGGAAATCGGTGATCACAGCCTGATCGGAATGGGTGCCATTTTGTTAGCTGGCTGCAAGATTGGTGCGGGTTCAATCATCGGCGCCGGTACCGTAATCAAGGAGGGCTTCATTGTTCCACCGCGTTCGCTCGTGGTGGGCTTGCCCGGTAGGGTGATCCGCGAAGTCTCGGATGAGCAGTATGCGGCGATTGCGAAGAGTTCCGCTGGCTACGTGCACGCCGTGCGCGAGTACTTGAGCGATGAGTGAGGCTCTAGTCAGCTACAGTGAGAAGCTAAGTCGCTTGCACAAAAGCTTGTGCGAGCTCGACCGGCTAGCCGTTGCTTTTTCCGGCGGAGTTGATTCAAGCGTTTTGCTACATGCTGGCCTCGCGGCGTTGTCCAGCGATTGCGTAGGGGTCATCGCAGATTCGCCCTCCTTGCCGCGTGAAGAGCTTCGGCTGGCTTGTGAGTTCGCAGAGGATCTCGGTGCAGAGCTGATTGTGGTCCGTACAGACGAGTTGTCCAACGAGCGCTATGTGGCCAACCTGGGTGACCGCTGCTATTTCTGCAAGTCAGCTCTGTTCGAGTCGATGAGCGAGTGGGCTCTTGAGCGCGGATTCACCGCGCTGGCTTTCGGCGAGATCACCGACGACTTGCTTGATGATCGTCCGGGGGCGATTGCTGCCAAGGAATTCGGCGTGCTTGCGCCGTTGCGTGATGCGGGCTTCTCGAAGGAGGATGTTCGCCGCTATGCGCGCGAGGCTCAGCTCGTAGTCGCAGAGAAGCCGGCTTCGGCCTGTCTTGCTTCGCGATTGCCGAAGGGGACCGAAGTTACCCTCGAACGTTTGGCGACGGTCGAAAAAGCGGAAGGTTGCTTGCGCGAACGGGGCTATCGAGTTCTACGTGTGCGTCATCACGGTCAGCGCGCCCTCGTCGAAGTCGGGGAGCTGGAGATCGATCGCGCACGGGAGGAACGTGAGGATCTAATCAGTGTGCTGCAACCCTTGGGTTTCATGACGATGGACCTTGGCGTTTACGTTCCTCCGAACGAGCGCTAGGCAAGGGAAGCTGGCGGTCCGTGCGACGATAAGCACTCCGCTTTTGTCTGCCGCCAAGGCGGGATGCCCAGGTCCTGCTTCAAGCACAGAACTCGCTACGCCCAGTTCCTTTCAGCCTGGGTGTGCTCAATTCGCAGGCCGAGGACACCATGGATTCGATGAATTCTCTGGGGGTTGGGATGAGCAAGAGATCCTCTTGATCTGCTCAAATTCAATGCCACGCCGCTTCTATAGATGGAGTCTCGGCCCTACTGGCGGCCCTGATTTCACAGCTTGACGTGTCGGAGCCCGGGCGAGTGTGTGGATGCCAACGACAGTGTGCGGGTTTGTCGCAAGCTAAAAGGGACAATACACTTCCATGAGCACAGGAGCCGGTCCGACCGGCCTAGCACGGAATTTGCGTAGTCTGTGAGACATCGGGCGGATAACTTCCATAACGGCCTCGATTGATATGCTCATGAACCTTTCCCGACTGACTTCTGGTTCCCTCCTGGCACTTTTCTTGCTCCCCTTGCCAGCAAGTGCTCACGGTGGTGTCTACCCTCCTCCCTATACGCGCCCGACCATTCCTCCGCCGAGTCCGCCGGCGAGGCCCCGCTCCCCAACGCCTTCCGCACCAACTCCGACGGCACCAGCTGCGCGTCCCAGGCCAGGGGGACCTTCGACTCCGGGTCCGAAGAATCCGGCCGCTCCGCGTAACGGTGGCCAGACGAATACGCCCCAAAGCAATGTCTTGGACCTGACCGATTGGAGTTGGTGGTGGGCCTACAACGAGGATCCTTACGTGGACTTGCGCAGGCGCGTTCGTGCTTCAGGATCATTGACTGGCACCGAGTCGTTCTATCTCGGCAAGGGCATGAAGGAGGCCGCGGTTAGCCTTACTCCAAGCAAGACCATGATCCAGGAGAAGATTGGTCCTGCTTTGTTGGCTACGATGAAGGGCACGCGCGACGTGGGTGTGCGCTCATCCACCCTGGTGGCTTTGGCTAAATTACACCCGACCTTCGTAATGCCAGAAGGAGAGTTGTTAATTGACTTTGCAACGGATGCGCTTGCCGCCTCTGAAGCAGAAGTGGTGAATGCCGCTATCTTGGCTCTCGGCTTGATTGCGGAGAATGGTTCGGCAGAAGTTTTGGCGGATATTGTCGACGCTGGAGATGCGGGCAAGGAATTATTGAAACGCACAAAGGTGGCCGAAGTCACGCGTGTCAACGCGGCCTATGCGTTGGGTCTCATTGGTCAGCGAACTGATCGTGAAGAGGTGCGTCGCTACATCGTTCACAGGCTGGCGCGTGTCCTTGAAAACAAGTCTGCAGCGCCTGATTTGCCGGTAGCTTGCGTTACGTCTATTGGACTGAACTCGCTGGCTGACAGCATGGTGATAGATGCATCTCTGAGCAAACGCGGACCGACCATCGCCTCATCACGCTTTGGTCAGGTGAGCTTCTTGTGCGAGTTACTCAACGACCGCAAACAGCGAGAATACGTCCGTGCCCACATTCCTAAGGCACTTGGGCGTTTGTCAGAAAACAGCAGTCCGCGAGTTCAAGAGCTCGCCAAACGTACCATGATCGATCTCCTTGGTAGTCGCAAGAAGGTCAAGCGACTCGTGCGCTATGGCCTGGTGGAAGGTCTTGGCATGACCGGTGATGCGGACATGGATCCTATTGACGTCGAGCTCCGCAAAGCGTTGCATGATGTCGCTCGCGATGGCGATGCTTTTGAGAGCGACCTGGCCTTGGTTTCAATCGCCCTCGTCTCTTCGCGCCCTGGAATTGGGGAAGGGGGCCGGCTCGAAGCTTTGCGAGGCG
>JBLIOI010000045.1:0-32787 GCA_047639675.1 Planctomycetota bacterium
ATGGAGGAGCTGAACCGCGACGAAAGCGTGCGGGCCGACGAAGAACTTCAAGGTTGGAAGAACATGGCCAAGCTCTACAAGGACGGCGCAGCCGAGGAAAGCGCTTTAATGCTCAAACTCGAGACCCCGCAGGACGCCGCTCTCATCCTGCGCGAGCTGAAGGAGTCCCGTGCGGGGGAAATCCTGCTCCAGATGGGCACGCCCGAGGAGCGTAAGAAGTACATGGACGCCTATCGCATCGCGTCTGCGGTAATTACCCCTGAGTAACTGAAGATCGTGCAATTCGGCCCATCAAGGTCTCGAAATGCATGACCGATAGAAACGCTGCGTCTCCTTCTGATTTCGCGCACCAACTCCCCACTCAATGGATCTCGCAACAGTAATTGGCACGATTCTAGGCTTTGGCCTAGTGCTTTTCTCCATGGCTACCGGCCCTGGGGGACTCATGATCTTCTTTCACGGCCCGTCGCTCATCATTGTGTTTGGCGGCACCCTAGCCGTGACGATGATGAGCTTCCCCATGAGCGAGATCAAGTCGATCATCAAGGTCATGATCGTGACTGCCTTTCGCCCCATGCCCACGCCGTCGGAAGAGATCGAACGGATCGTTGAGTACGCAAAACTTGCGCGCAAAGAAGGGCTATTGGCACTCGAAGCGGAATTAGAGAGTGTCAACGATGGGTTCTTCTCCAAGGGTATTCAGCTCGTAATCGACGGCTTCGGTGGAGACACAGTACGCGACATCATGTGCTTGGAAGCTGACTGGCAACGCCAACGCCACGGTACTGGAAAGAAGATCATGGACCAGATGGGCGCCTTCGCACCAGCCTTCGGCATGATCGGAACCCTCGTGGGATTGGTTCAGATGCTCCAGAACCTATCCGATCCATCATCAATTGGTGCAGGTATGGCGACCGCGCTACTCACCACGCTTTACGGAGCTATGTTGGCCAACATGCTCTTTCTGCCGCTTGCCGGTAAGCTCGATATACTCGCGAGTGACGAAGGATTGCTGCGCGACCTGATGATCGAAGGCATCGTCGCTATCCAATCGGGCGAGAAGCCCGCTCTGATCAAGGAGAAGCTCAAGGGCTTCTTACCGCCAGGTGCACGCCAAACGGCTGATGTCTAGAAGACTGGAATGGCCATACCTGACCCCCCTCCGCCGCAAGGCGCACCGGATTGGATCGTCACCTTTGCAGACATGATCTCGCTGCTCGTGACTTTCTTCATCTTGCTTCTGACATTCAGCAGCATGGACGAACACGACGCATTCCTAGTTCATGGAAACCTAACGGGCACCGCGGGAACGCTTAGCTCAAAGAACTCGACTGATGCCGTCAAGCCACCAGACTCTGACATCATGTCAGCCAAGGACGCACAGCGTGGTGCCAAGATCCCGCACACTCGTTCCGCCGAAGAACTCCTAAATGATGTCAGCAAAGATGGCTTGAAAGCCAGCGAAGAACACTCCGAAGTGAATCTCTCGGCCTTGAAAGACGGAATGCGTATCCGCTACGACGCCCGTAGTTGCTTCATGCCTGGTTCGGTCGAATTACCTACATTCCTTGCCAAATCGGTCGGCGAATTGGGCCGAGTTCTCGAGCACTACGCTTACACAATTGTGGTCGAAGGACACACCGACAACGCGTTTAAGCCCACTGCCAAATACCCTACAGCAGCTGCTCTGAGCGTCGCGCGCGCGGATGCCGTTGCGTCCGCCATGATCGCCGCCAGCAAGGTACGTCCCTTGCAACTACAGATCATGGGCCATGGCGAATCCAAGCCATTGGTCCCGAACGACACTCCCGAAGGTCGGCGTAGTAACAGGCGAGTGGAGATCCGCATCATGTCCTTGAGCCAGGCGCGCGTTGCCGCTCTGCAACTTGCTGAGCGATCCGATGGGTGACTTCAAGCCTGATCCAAAGACTCCCCCGCCCTCCTACATGGTGTCGTTCTGCGACATGATGACACTCATTCTGACCTTCTTTATCCTGCTTGTGTCTATGGCTGAAGAGCAACAGAGGGGTCTTGCCGCTAGCGGTGTCGGCTCTTTCATTGTCGCGATCAAGTCACACGGAATGAACGGAATAATGTCGGGCAAGGAGGAGGCTGGAATCTTTGACGAGGTAAGGGCCAGGTTCAACGTGCCTTCCGATGGTCCTCCCGAACTACTGGCTGACGCAACGGATGCTTCAAACCTCGAATTGATCAAAAGCAAGCTGCTCAAGTCTCTTACCCCCCACTACGAAATCCCGTTCCCGAATGTAGTTGTGTTCTCTCCAGATTCTTCCGAAATCCCCGAGAGTGGAATGAAGTACGTCGGAATGATTGCGCCATCGCTACATCCAAAGTTCCGTCAGCTACTCATTATTGAGGGCCACGCTAACGACGCCGGAGCAAACCATGGCGGGGACAATCGATTGCTTGCAAGCCAGCGAGCCGCAGCGCTTCGAGATCTTCTGGTCGAGGAATACGGCTTCATTGCAGATCGGGTTGAAGCTCGAGCTTGGCACACAGAAGTTCCCACGGATGGGGTAGCGAACAGCTCCGTTTCCATTCGGCTACTGACCCCCGAGAGCAGATCTACCGATAAATAACTAGAACCATGGCTGAAGAAAAAGTAGACGAAAAAAGTTCCAGCGCCGAGCCCGGTAGCAAAAAGAAGAACAAGCTCATGCTTGGTGGCGGTTTCGTCGGCATCATTGCCGCAGGTGCCATTGCCGCGATGGTAGCTCTTCCTGGAAAGATGGAGAAGCGCACCTTTGCTGGGCCCTTTTCCTTGTCGCTCTTCGAAGAGCAGTTCAGTTGCAACATCGAGCAGGGGCGCACGCGCTTCTTGCAGATGTCTCCTGTAGCTAACTACTTCTCTTATGACCCGCTATACATGCAGGCCCGTGTCTCGGACGAGCTTTACAAAGCTGAACTCCAAACGACGGTCTTTAACATTTCATCGCGCAAGAGTCTTGATGACATCTATGGAGAAGTGAACAAAGAGACTTTCATGGAAGAGCTTCGCGATGCTCTCGACCCGGTTCTCTTTCCGGTGCACATAGGCGACAGCAAGCTTCCCTGGGATTTCGATACGGCATCTGGTTTGCGACCTGGAATTTCCAGCAACAAGAACTCTTTCCGTGGACGGTCGGAAGACCACATCTTGCATGTGAACCAACCTACCAGCGAGCTTTGGATCGACGACGGACCCAAGACCGAATTCATAGTTGGCGAACTCGACGCGCGAGTCTTTAACACAGACGGGGAAGTCGTCTATATCGACGTTAGCGGGGTGAAAGAGGGGTTTATCGGCGAATTAAGTATCGGTGCTCAAGGCATGATCATTCGCATTTTGCCCGTCGGCCTCCTAGTTCAATAGCGTTCTACCAACACAAGATCCCTCCGTGCCCGAAAACGTCAGTCCCGAAGAAGTCGAAGCCCTAGTTGGCCAAGAAGACTCGATTGCCTCTCAAGAGGCCGTCGAGATTCGCGACTTTAGTCAGCCGCGTCGCTTGAGTCCCGCACAGCAGAGCTCGATTCGAACTCTTGTCGAAGGCTCGCTGCCCGCTTTGAAACCAGAGCTTACCCGTTGGCTTCGCGGCGAACCAGAATTGGAGATCACCGGGATCGGTGAAGCGAGCGCTCTCGGTCTTTTCGACGAGCAACAAGATATCCTCGCTATCCAGACCATCGACATTTCCGGATCCCAAGGATGGATTGTCTGGGACAACGAAGCGGCCCTGCGAACAGTGTCGAACGCCTTCGGGTCACTGGCCCCCTCTCAAGAAGACGAAGGGGATGACTCCGAAAAGGATGAGATCCCGATCGATTTGCGCAAGCTGACCCCGATGGAACTCGGCATTGTCTACGACATCCTGAGAGTATTCACGGATCACCTCGGTGAGCTACTCGGACTTCAAATCACTCCCGGAACCTATTTCCAGGAGAAGGCTAAGTTTGATGAGGAGTTCGTCTCGGATGAGCGTAGTGATGCACAGCGCTTGTTCTTGCACATCGATGTTCACGGTCCCGCTTGCTCGAGCACTCTGCGTATCTATCTTCCCGGCATCTTGCCTGAAGTCGAGACGCAGGATGGGCGACCGGGAATCAAACTCCCCACACATCTCGATCTGATTCCGATTCAACTGAGTGCCGTGCTCGGCACGGCTGATGTTTCCCTCTCCGATCTAATGGCGATCGAAATCGGTGACGTCATCCCGCTTGAGACCCTCGTCGGCTCGCCCGTCGATATCTTGATCGAAGGCAAGAAGAGCGGCACAGCACAATGGGGGGCACTCCACGGTTCCCCCGCACTTTCAATCGAGAGTATCGATTCCAACCCCCCCGCGCCCCCCCGCGCTTAGCAGGGCCCTTGAGCTATGAGTAAAGAGAACATCGAAGAGAACGTCGGCGATGGCCTAAGCGAGGCCGTCGCAGAAGCAACCGCCGCAGTTGCCGTTCAAGCGAATGAACTGCAGAACCTTGCGGAAGGTATGTCGGGCGAGCCGATCGGGCTCGGCGGCGTTATGGATGTCCCAGTCAAACTAACCGTGCGGATTGGCGAGACGCAGATCTCGCTAGCTCAGTTAGTTGACCTCGGCCCCGGTTCACTGATCACTTTGGACCGCAGTGCTCACGAGCCCGCTGACATCTTCGTCAACGGGAAGTTGGTTGCCCGTGGTGAAATCGTGACGATTGAAGAGAAGTATGCCATTCGCGTCAGCGACATCACGCCCAAGTAGATAGCGCTACATGTACCGACTCGGTGCGTAGCATTCTTCTTCGAAAGCGCTCACCGGTTCGCCCATAAGCATCTGCGCAATACCCTCGCCCACTGAAGGGGCCATGGTGAAACTGTGGCCCGCGAAACCACACGCGACGTACAGACCCGGCACGGATTCTATGGGACCCAAGACCGGCTGATTGTCTGGTGTCCGCGTAAACAGACCGGACTCCGCTCCTACATCCGGAACATCAGCATAATCCGGGAAGCGGCTCTCTAGCGCGCCACGCGCCCAGGTGGAAAACTCCTCGGTGACCGTAGGATCGAATTGATCCGGATCATTCACCACAGTGAAGCTCGTTCCCCGGCGTCCGATGCTCGCGCGTCGGTGAAGCGGATCACAGCGCACATAGAAGCCGGTTTCGGGATCGGTGAATACCGGGTGAGCCACCTTTAGTGCAGGTTGACCCGATCCAGTGTGTCCATCGTCGTCATCCTCAATGGAAGCTGTACTTAGTGCGTCGCGTGAATACCAGCCCGTTGCACCGCTCGTCTCCGTTCCCGCCAAGCTCATTAAGGTCTCCGACGGTTCCTCTTCCACCTCGGCCATGGTGCTGCCTACATAGAAACGCTCGGCCAAGACACTCTCCAGAGGAAGATCTACCCCTAGATCTTGGAGAATCGCCCGCGTCCACGGCCCTGCTGTAACAACGACTTGCTCGCAGGCTATATAGCCGTCGCTCGTCTCAACGCCAACGACCCGACCGTTTTCCCTGACAATCTCGCTCACCTGGTTTCCGGCCCGAATCACAGCTCCACGATTCCTCGCAAGTGAGGAGAGACTCTCAATCGCCCGTCCCGGATCAAGGCAGCCCGCCGTTGGCTCCCAAGCTCCGATTGCATCGTCAGGAATTACGATTCCAGGGAACAGCGCTCGGATCCGATTGGCGTCCACGCATTCGATTCGGATTCCAATCGAGTCCTGCATTTCGACCAGCTCCCGCATCCGCTCGCGCCCTCCGGTCTCGTGCGACTTGGCCAGGGTTAGCACTCCTGTTCTTAAGAAACCAAGCGAGCGCCCAGTCTTGCTCTCGAGGCCCTCGTAATAGCGGAGCGAGTCGCGGGCCATACCAGACGCGTGCCTCGTGCCAAAGAATTGGCCAAGAACCGCCGCAGAACAAGCCGAAGGACTCGTACCAACAGCATCTCGCTCCAGGAGCATCACGGGTTCCCGCAATGGATCTGTGCGGCGCGCGGCGTGCAGGGCGACGGAGACTCCAATGACTCCTCCACCGACGATCACTATTCGTGCTTTCATCCGCTCACCTCCTGAGTGTTCCTGGCCTTCGAGTTGTAAAATGGTGCGAACCCGTAGTTTAGCACGGGAGCCCCGAGTATATGAAAGCCCAACTTCTTCACCCCTTCCGGGGCTATTGCCAGGCACCCCAGTAGTTAACGAAGACGCCCCACCGGGAGGGGACCTGGTGGGACGAGGGTGGAGAAACGTAGCCGTTTGCTCGTAGGCTCGCGAGAAATGAGAGGCGCCCGCAAGGCCGTTCAGAACGAGCATGCCACGATGTTTCTCCCACTAGATTCCGATCGTAGTAGGCTCTGGTGGGTACGATTTCTCCAAAATTGTCCCGAAAGGTTCCTCGAGACGATTCCCCCCCCCCATTCCTGCCCTTCCAGAGTCCCGACTAGACGCTCACCGTACCTTGATCCCCCCCCGCAAAACCCGTCAGATCTTGATCCGAAACCTTCTAATAGGAGGTGACGCCCCCATTGCAGTCCAGAGTATGGCCGCCACCCCGACCCGTGACTTGGCCGCCACCCGCGAGCAAATCCGGATTCTCGAGGAGGCTGGCGCTGCGCTGATTCGCATTGCGGTTGACAGCAAGGACGATGTCGAGGCATTGCGTATCCTGCGCTCGGAGACTGATGCGCTGATCTCCGTGGACCTCCAGGAGAGCTATCGCCTGGCAAAGGATGTGGCACCCTTCGTCGACAAACTCCGTTACAACCCAGGGCACCTCCACCACCACCAGAAGGAACTCTCGGTCCAAGAGAAGGTCGCCTTCATTTCTGACTGCGCGCGTGAGGAAAATTGTGCGATCAGAATTGGAGTTAACGCCGGCTCGATCGCACCGGAGTATCAGGAACGCTTCGGTGACGACCACACCAGCGCGATCGTGCAGTGCGCTATCGACCATTGCGAGATGCTCGATGCGTTGGATTTTCAGAACTACCTAGTCTCGATCAAGGATTCGGATCCACGCCTCGTGATCGAAGCGAACATCCGCTTTGCCGAAGCACGGCCAGACGTACCGATTCACCTGGGCGTCACCGAAGCAGGGATGCCGCCCGACGGCATCATCAAAACGCGCATTGCATTCGAGCAATTGCTTGTGCGCGGTATCGGCGACACGTTGCGCGTTTCCCTAACGGTGCCCTTTGCCGACAAGGGAATGGAAATCGCGGTTGGACGCGAACTAATCGAAGACATCGAGAACGGTCGCTTTCGTTCTGTTCCGCCGAACTTCTTCGACGGGCTGAACATCATCGCCTGTCCATCCTGTTCGAGGGTCGAGAACGAGCGCTTCATCGAACTTGCGCAAGACATCAAGCGTCTGACGGAGCAATACGCGGACGAGAATCTGACCATTGCGGTCATGGGCTGTCGCGTTAACGGTCCGGGAGAAACGGACGACGCGGACATTGGCCTTTGGTGTGGGCCTAAAATGGTCAATCTAAAGCGCGGGCCGGAAACTATCGGCGCCTTCACCTATGACGAGATCACAGAGCGACTTCTGGCGGAAGTAGTCACTGTGGTTAGCGAGCGGGGAGTTGCCAGCTAGGAATCCAGCCTGCTGCGGGCGAGCAAGCGGGTTTCGATTCCGACCTTAGAAGGGGTCGTGTGCTCGCACAGCCCGAGTTGGGGGTGTGAAGGTTTCGTCTATTTGCCCTTCGGGTTGAGTCGGTTCGATCGTGGCCTCGGAGGCGATACCTGGCTCTGCAGACACCTCTCCCCCTTCGGGGATTTTCACGCCCAAGGAGGTCAGCACTCCCGCGAGGTGAGTTGAACGGTCACAGTAGGCTGCTAAGAAGAGGTCCCCCGGATCTTCTCCGAGGCACTCTGCTATGTCGAGCAACACCTTGTCAGAGGGAAAGCGGAGACCGTGCTCCATTGCTCTCACGAAGGTGTACGACAGCTCCAGTTTTCTAGCAAATTGAACACGAGACGCTTTGCCGCGAGCTCGCTTCAAGATTGATCCTAGGCGTATCATGACGGGTTTTTCTCTATCTGATTTTTCTCTAAGCCCCGTCGAACCGAATGTGACGGCGGGCGCGCAACACGAGCTAAGGAATGCCGAAGACTCTCTCCGAGGCCTGGCTTTGCCAGCTGCAACCCTCTCCAGATTTGTCGCTTCGAAACAACACCTTGCCGGACGACACCAAACGCACCAGAATGCTTGCCACCATGACTGAACTTACGATTAAGACGTCCTTCGAAGAGGCCGCTCGCACGCTCCAGGCTTTCCTGGATGACCCCGATTGCCTCGAGGGTGTTCAGCGTTTCGCAACCGCAGCCAAGGAAACCCTCGATAATGGGGGCCTCCTGATGTCCTGTGGAAACGGTGGAAGCATGTGTGATGCTATGCATTTTGCCGAGGAATGGACGGGACGATTTCGCTCCGACCGAAGCCCTCTCCCTGCAATTGCATTTTCTGACCCAAGTCATCTGACCTGTATTGCCAACGACTTTGGTTTCGATGAAGTCTTTGCCCGGCTCGTTACCGCTTACGGGAAAAAAGGTGACTTGCTCGTGGCGATTTCCACCAGCGGCAACTCTCCTAATATCCTGAGGGCTCTTGAGGTCGCTCGCGAGAGAGGCATCACAACAGTTGGCTTGCTTGGCAAGGGTGGCGGCAAGGCGCTCCCCTTGATTGACATCCCGATCATTGTTCCAAGCGCTCAGACATCCGACCGCATTCAGGAGGTACACATCAAGGTCCTCCACATTGCTATCGAAGCTGTTGAGCGTTCGCTCTTTCCTGGGAACTACAAGTAGGGCTTTCATTCTTACCCCGTGTATATCTCTGCCTGGTGCGAGATAAACTCGGGTAATCACCCCAAATTGAGCATTTCCACCGAGTTCGGACAGTCCGACGAGTGAAATAGGCACCAGAGACAGGGTCTATTACCCAGACTTCATGAGGAACACTCCATCCCGGCCGCACCTTCAATTGACTTTGGTAGCCAGGGCGACGCGGTTCGCCAGCGAACACACATTCCATATAGTGGCGGCCATTGCGGGATTTAGATCGAATCCAAACCCCACAAGAAGGGCGCCCAAGGTAAGCCGTTAAGCCTTGCACCCAAGTGTTCTTCTACGCGCGCTATTTGCTCCCGCTCACCCGCGGCGGGCAAGAGCATGCGCGACATCTCTCTTGCACTCAACTCTATTTCGCAGGCACCATTGGTCATTACACATGCGCCTGAATCGGTAGTCCTCCAAGTGATGCCAACGTCGCTTGCCATGGCAATCTCCGCAGCCACAGCGGCGAGATTCAACAGCTTCCCCATGCCCAGGACACCTGTCGCAGAGCACGCGCCTAGCGCATCGAGCTGTTCGGTTACCGGTAGCGCCTCGCTCGGACTCATTAGGAATACGGTTGCGGCCGCATTCGCTCGCCCTTCCGCTTCAAGCAAGTGTCGCAAACATCCCAACACAGCCTGGGTTTCTCCCGCCCATTCGTGCACCACCCCGGGCAAATCATCGCCGCGTCCAAAGCAAATGTACGCTTCGACCTTTGAAGCTGCGCGAGCGACAAAGACCCGCATCCCTGGTGTGGGAAAGAGAGCCGCACTCTCCAGAGGCGTGCGATCGGCGCGCTGGCGATGCTTGGAGTACAAGCTGTGCATTCCTGCGAAGTCTCCTGCCGTGGCCTCCCTAACATCCTCATAGACAGGCAATCTCCCGGCCAAAGACGTCGGTAGCTCGTAATCCCGTTCTGAGCCCAAAGGCAGGTAGCCGCGTTTGGCGTAGAATTCGGGTGAGTCAGCCCAAAGGAAAGAGAACAGACACCCGCTTTCACGCAGTTCGTTCTCGGCGCACTCCAAGACAGAGCTGGCCAGGCCGCGACCACGGGCCGCCTCCGCTGTAGAGACAGATCCGATCAGGCCAATCTTTGCTGTGCCATTCTGGAAGAGGATGGTCCTTTCGAGGAACGCGCAGGTAGAAAGGACTTCTCCGGCATCCGTTGCGGTCACCACTCCACCGCTGCGGGCCCCGCCGAAAACGAGCGGGTAGTCCGCCGCGAGTGCGCGGCCATCCCGCAGTACGTTTTCCATCAACGGCAATGCGCTGGCAACGTCTTCGCGAACGGCAACCTTCACTCTACTTTCCTTTTTCGCCTGGTTCTTGAATAGTACCCTTCTGCTGAATGGATTCCCGATAAGCCTCGAGCAAGCGATTGCTTAGAGAGAGCGCATCGCCCAAGGAAGTTCGGGCGCGATCTACCGCACCACTCAAATCCTCCGGCTTACTAACATTCTCACTGTCTTGTTGCAGTGAGCGTGCTTGCTGCTGAAGCTTGTCGAGCATACCTCGAAACGCGAGCCCGCCTGTTGATTGGGCGGCCGCGCCTTCATTGCTGGGGGCAGCAGGTGCAATGGAGCCCGGCTTGTTAAGCGGACTCGAGTTGTTGATCGGAATGTTATCTACC
Organism: Planctomycetota bacterium; assembly: GCA_047639675.1. GTDB lineage: Bacteria > Planctomycetota > UBA1135 > UBA1135 > JABACD01. The sequence goes on from JBLIOI010000045.1 coordinate 10,444, forward strand.
ATTGGATCATCTCAGGAAATCTAGAAGGGTGTGCGAAATGATTCGTGAACCGGTTGCTTGGGCAAGTTGTAGGGTTTGCTCCGCTTGGTTCATCTCAAGGATTACTGCTGTCACATCGACGTCCTCAACCTGTGAGAGTAAACCTTGAAGATTCACGCTTGTGCTCTCCAGGCGTTCATCGCTGGTGTTGAGCCGTTCCGTTAGAGAACCAAGTGTTCCGAGAGCGTTCAGCGTACTGCCGAAGCCTCGCTGCAATTCGTCGTAACGTAAGAGAACGCGATCGACGACCTCTATCGAAGACAGCCCATCACTGTTCTTAAGGTCCTGCGCGACCCCAGCGAGCACATTAAAGATGTCTGTCGCCCCGCTAAAGCTCACCAACTCGTCGCCAGCGCGATGAACCTCGGTAGTGTCGAAGTGAAGGATTGTCTCTCCATCATCGCTAATCAATTGCAGATCCGTCTCGGTGTAGTCAATGGGAATGAATGACGAACCATCCATCGACACCGATCCTTCCCCAGAAAGCGTCGATGTACTGCTCGCTCCGGAATAGCCAGTGAAGTCCAAGTGCACCTTGGCTCCCTTGTCATTGACTAGCGCGAAGTTTGCAAAGTCGCTGTCACCGGAGCCCGGAATTGAAACCGGCTCGCCGCCGTCCAACTGAACCGTATTTGTAACCGAATCAACAGTGAGAGTGTGGTCGTTGAGAATCGTGTCGTTGAGGCCGCCTGATGCGAGTGAGATTCCAGAGCCTGGAGTGCCCGTTGTCGCATCATGCCGGAAGGTCACATTTGAAAACCCTGTTCCCTCATTTGCTGTAACTCCCAGCTTCAGACCCGTCAAACCCGAGAGATCGACGCTCTCAACTGCGCTGGAGCCAAAGATCTCTGACCCTGGGATATTGACCGGGACGTCGGTTCCGAAGCCAACCGCGATTCTCTGAACACTCTTATTCCCGTGATAGTCCACGACCCCGAGCCCATCACTGAAGTTAAGTGAATAGGGTTCCGTGTCAGTGCTAGTTCCCGAAAAGAGGTAACGGTCACCGACCTTGGTGTTCGCTACGTCGACAAGCCTCTCCAGAATCAGGCTGATTTGCTGGCTCATAACCTTGCGGTCTGCAGGGTTCATCGAACCGCTCATGCTGGTAACAATCAATGAGCGCGCTTCACTCAGAATACCTGAGACGTCTTCTAAGGCAGAAGTTCCAGTTTCGAGTGCCGGGCGAGTGTAGCTCACACTCTCCTGGAAGCGTTCGAGAAGTCCAAGTCGTCGCCGCATCCCCAAGGATCGCGCGGTACCTAGCGCATCATCGGAAGGTCGCAAGATTCGCTTGCCGGTCGCGACGCGCTCTTGTGCATGTGCAAGTTTGCTCAGATTGGAATTTAGTCCGCGCTGAACGAGTGAGTAGATACTGGATTGTGTCGGTCGAATTACCATGGTTTATATTAGTCGTAGAACTTCGTCGGACAGTGCATTCAGCACCTGGATGAAGCGTGAGGCAGCATTGAAGTTTTCCTCGAAGCGCACCATGTTGACCAACTCTTCATCAATGTTGACGCCTGAAGTCTCTTCGCGACGAGTCTCTAAATTCTGCAGTAGGAATGACTCGACCTCGCGCGTCATGCTGACCTGCGAAATCTCGAATCCAACGTTACTGACCGCGTCGCCGTAGAAGTTTCCGATCGTTTCGTTATTGAGAGAGGTCAGCCCTTTGGACTGAACATCCATCAACCTTAGCAGCGTCGAGTTGTCTCCCGCCGCACTTGTTGATCCGGCCGCGATCATCGAAGGGTCATCCACCAGCTCGGCGCGAACATCGATGTCCGCTGCACTGCTTCCCGTGAACAGTGAGTTGATTCCAAAGGCCGCAAGCACTCCGGACGTGTCTGATTCTGCAATGAGGTCAACCTTCGCGCTGTCAAAGTCCGTAGCCGAGAGAGTTCCAAGTCCGAATGAAACGGAGATTCCTTCGGACACTTCAATGTCCGTGCCCGGCTGGTAAGAGTCGCCGACGTCCAAGGTGGCTACGAGCTGTCCACTGGCACTAAAGACGTCGACATTCAGACCAGGTGTCGTGCCGACCGTTCCATCCGTCCGCGGCACAAAACTAAAGCTGTCGTTTTTTTCGCCGATGTAGCTACCCGATATTTGGAGATCAACAGAGGTCGTTGCGCCCGTGGTAACTGTACCGGCTGAGATTGAGAGTGCTGCTAGGGATGTGCCCCCGTTGACCGTGAACGTACTGGTCGGTCCGGTCGCAGCCGTTTGAATGTAGAGCCGGTCGTCAGTAACAGTTGCCCGAAGCCCATTGGCTAGCATGTCTGTGTTCGCGTTCAGTACATCCGCCATTTCTTCGGCCGTGGCCACCGACATTTCTTCAAACTCTGTCGCGTTGAAAGTCACGCTGAAGGTTCCTACAGGCCCCGTCAAATCTAGTGTGTCGCCAGCAGTCAGCGAGTAGGGTCCCTGGGCTCCTGAACCTAAGGATGCGTGTGCGCTGCCCAAGGTGCCGGCCTTATCAGGGCTGTTGTCCAAGCGTGAGGCAAAGTCGTAACCGAAGCCTGCGTCCGTGAACACTTGAATGCGATTGAAGCTATTTACCGTTGCGTTCAGTCCGTCGACACCGTTGAGCGCCTCTACAAAGTCGCCGACAGTAGTCGTCTTCGGATCAAGATCGATTTTTGAGCTACCGAGCTCCCCGGTCGCGAGATGAGTCACGTTGACATGGAGCTCTCCCTTCTCGAAACCGAATGGCAAGCCGGAGTCGGAAATCAACTCGTCCATCACTTGGCCATCAAGGTCCGTGTCTTTGACTTGATAGCTCGAGGTCAAGCTTCGAAACGTTCCGCTATCCGGAGTTCCTGTGCTGTGCACTCTGTTCATCTCGTAGATCATGTTCTTCGACAAGAGGTCTATCTTGTTCTGCAGCCCTGGAATGAATTCGTCGCTCACTTGGACCAAGCCGGCAATCTTGCCGCGCTTTAGCTGCACGGGAATTCCGCTGCCTTCCAGGAAGATCTTTACCGACCCGTCTGTGCCAATGACCGAATTCATTTCAAGAGAGTCTGCGCCGCCAACCAACATGCGCCCGCCTGTGGTGACGCGCAGGACGCCGCTCTCATCTTCATGGTGCTGAACGTCAATATAGCTGGAGAGGTCGCGCAGTCGCTGCTCGCGCTGGTCACGCAAGTCGTTGGCGGGCACGCCAGAGGCTTCTGTCCTCCCAATCTCACGGTTCAAGACCACTATCTGTTCCGCGATGCCGTTGACCTCTCGAGTTTGAATCCTCACTTGGCTCGCCGTGTCTCGGCGAATGCTGGACATGGTTGAAGAGAGCTGGTTGAGCTGAGTCGTCATAGCTGTGGTCTTTTGAACCATGCCTGAACGAAAGACCAAGTCTTCCGTCGCTGTTGAGAGCGTTGAAATCGAGGCAAAGAAGTCGCTGAGGCCCGCGCTCAAGCCGAAATCGCTGGGCTCAGCCAGGAGCGCTTCGACTTCGCTCATTCCGCCAAGGGCCGAGTCAAGTCTGCTAAGCGAAGAGACTTGTTTCGTTGTTCGTACGAGCAACAACGCGTCCGCTGAACGGGAGACGAAGTCCGCGCTAACTCCTGAACCAATCAGTAACCCGCGTTGCGACATTCCAGCCGAAGCGCTAACTGACAGTCGCTGCCGCGAAAACCCCGGAGTCGAGGCGTTGGAAATATTGTGGCCTGTAGTCTGAAGTGACGCCTGGGCGGCGAGCAATGCCTTCAGTCCAGTGTTTAGTCCAATGCCCATAGTTCAAGCCTCCGCGTTGATAAGAGAACCGCCATTGTTAACGGCTTCGTGAGAGTCACAACCGAGCACGATCTGCATCACATCGGCGTTGATTCTTCGGTGCATACCGATGAGCGCCGCAAGGCGTCGGTTGCGTTTGACCACTTCAGCAACAGCTGTTCGTAGTTTCAGTCGCAAGAGCTCCACGCCCTTGCCTTGGGCGCCCAAGCGACGGGCTATTCCGCCTAAAGTCATCGTCGCGACCGGGATGCCCCAGTGATTCGCCATTTCACTCATCAGCTTCTTGCGACGCACCGCGTTTCTTTCATCGGAGACGCAGAGTTCTTGCGCAGCACTCACTGACTCCTGAAAGGCGTCGGCATCTCTGGCTTCGATAGCTCTCTCCTGAGTTTCGATACACAAGAGCGCGCAGCGCTTCGACTCGATTTCCACCCGAAGGTAGTTCTCAAAATGGTTCACCGTGCTTTGCAGATTCATTCGAGAAGTCCCTCGCTAGCTTTCAAGGCATCGTCGAGTTGGGCTTGCTTGTTATCTAGGTTCGTCTTCACGAGACCAGCGATATCTAACTCCCAGTTGCCGGCAAGATTGTCGCCAATGCTCTCATCTAACCATCCACCAAAGCTGTCCGCACCGGGACCTTCGCCGAAGAAGCCATCCGAGAGTGTCTTGCGCATTTCCTTGACTAACATCGTCGCCAACAGTTTTTCAAACTGCGCACCGGCTGCTGCGTGATCTCCACCAACTTCCGGGGCATTGACTTCCGGTGTAGACAGGTCGCCGACGAGCGGCGTTTGACTAAGAGCTCCAAGGTTCATTACATCCTCCGGATGTCAGCGAGCAGCGTTCCGCTCATGGACATGGCTTGAAGAATCGTGATCATGTCACGCGGAGTCGTTCCCAGTACGTTCAGCACGTCGACCACCTCTTGCAGGGTATTCGCACCGGGGATCAATGTCAGAGCGCTATCCACTTCCTCGACATCGAGGTCCGTACTGATTTGCTGTTCTGTTGTGCCGTTCGATAGCGGACCCGGCTGACTCGTCTCGGTTGTTTCCGAAATCGACACGGTAAGGTTCCCGTGCGTAATTACACCGGGGTGCAGGCGAACATCTCCGCCCATCACAATCGTTCCAGAACGTTCATTGATGATGACTCGCGCCACGTTCACCGAAAGAACCTCCCTTTGCATAATCGAATCGGCAAAAGCGACATGGTCGCGTGTCGCAAGGTCTCCGGGCATTTTCACATGGACCGACTTTCCGTCGCTCGACGGAACAGCAACCCCCGGATAGATATCATTGACAGCTTCTACAATGTTGACCACATTCCCGAGAGTGTCGTGAGCTGACTTGATGTCCAAGTACAGGTAGCCGTGCTCGCTAATCAAGCTCGTCTCGACCTCTCGCTCAATCTTTCCTCCGCCAGGCATAGTGCCAACGGTGACGTGATTGCGAGTTACTGTTGCGCTCTCACCCCCTGCGCTGAAGCCAGCGACTGTGATAGGGCCGGAAGCGGTGGCGTAGACAAAGCGACCGGTGATATCTGTCAATTCAGTCATCGCCAAGGTCCCGCCCTGCAAGCTATTGCAATCACCCAGCGTTGAGGCTCGTACGTTGATGCGCTGCCCAACACGAATTCCCGCAGGGATTGTCGCTTCAACACGAACAACGGCGATGTTCTTGGAGCTGAGCGCCTGCAAAGGCAAAGGTGTGTTGAGCGTCATCAGCAAGTTCTGAAGCAAGAGCTTCGCGCCGTCGCCTGAATCGCCCGTTCCAGCGAGTCCAGTGACGAGCCCAACGCCAAACACATGGTTGTCTTCCATGCCGCGAATGGACACCAAACTCGAGACCGGCGCACGAGTCGCCATGGCCGAACTCGCGCTACGAACAGGCTGTGTACGCCGGGCTGTTCGGCGAACCCGAGTAATCGATCGCAAACTCGGCTGGCTGGGCGCTTCCACGCCCCCCCAAAAAGGAATGCCGGTGACTTGGCTCTCACGTGGCTGTTCTGCGCTGACGTCGTCGCTGTTATCGACGACATCTTGCGCTAGAACAGGTGTCATGAACGGGGCCAAGCTGAAGAGGAGAGTTGCGTACATAGTTAGGTTCGTATTCAAGGTACTTTGCCCTTAGAAAGGCCAGATCCAGACAATGACGCTGTGCACTAAACCGCCAAGGCCTTGGCGGTTCTGGGACTCGGTCGCAGGTCCGACACCTGAGTACGAGACCTTGGCTTCCGCCACGAGTTCGCTTTCAACGGTGTTGCCCTGAGTGATGTCATAGCGGCGAACAATTCCGGAGAACTCGATGGTCTTGACCTGGTCGTCGACTCTGATTTCGCGGCGGCCGCGAATCACCAGATTTCCGTTTGGCAGCGCATCAACGACCATCGCCGTCAAGCGTGCGGTGAAGTTTCCCTTGCGCTCCAAGGTGGACTCGCCTTTGAAGTCGTCCGTCGAGTTCGCGGCGAGGTCAGGCAAGACACTGAATGCGTCCGGCTTGAGGTTGAATGACGTTAGCGAGTAAGACAGGTCCGTCGAGTGACTGAAGTCACTGTTCTCTTCTTCCTTCACGTCTGTAGTTTCAGAGATCAAGATCGTGACCAAGTCTCCGCGTCGCGAGGCGGACTTGTTGGCTGTCAATCCGTAGGGACCCATCGTCGGATTATAGATCGAGCCACGGCGCTCCTGCGCACTTGCCAGACCGCTACTGACAACGATGGCGAGAGATAGGAGTAGTGCTTGCATAATTCTCATTGATGAATTCATTGGTACTTAGTTCTTCCGGAGCACAAGTTCGAGACGCCCGCGAGCCGCGACCGTCACTGTTAGTTCTTTTAGTGATCCACTCACCTGCACTGAGATCTGATCGTCAAGAAACCCGTCTTCGAGCGCGGCAACCTGGACCGTGACTGAGATTCCGCCCTTCACAACACTGAGGGTCGCTAGTTCGTCCTTCTTGATGGCAGGAATACGCATGACATCCTTGGATGCTATCGGCTCATCTTTTCGCAGGGGCCGTTTCGCGAGCGCTCCAATCAGATCTCGTTCGCGCAGCATGTTCGCGTTGAACCCAGCTGTAATTGCGGTTCGCTTCATGACCATATCGCCCCGCCCAATCGCTTGGCCTTGAGCAACGTCACGCCCAAGGACAGGAATGACCTTGTATATCTGAACTTCAAATTCTGTCCAAACCGTCCGATACGGGGCACCGTCGACAAGGATCTGAACCGGCACACTCCAATTGCCTGCGTTCTGTTTCGTACCCGTACTCGCACCTGATCCGAGCTCAGAATAGAGCGACCGACCGTACATGCCCTTCGGCACCTTCTCGTCGTGGAGAGTTCCAACGCTGCGGATCATGACGTCCTCCTCGGCGAAGAACCTTTCCAACATCTTGTGGGCCGTTTCGTGGAGTTCAGTTCCAGTAATGATCGCCACCGCAGGTTGAACACGGCAGGAGTTCTCGCCAACGAAGCTGACATCGATTGTCTTGAACATACGAGTGACTTGCGCATCGATCTTCCAGGCCTCGACGACCCGGCTGAATCCTGGCGAAGGTGCGTAACCCAGCTCGAGAGATCTGATTTTGGCGACTTCTTCGGGGTCGTCCCCGGTAACTGCCGCTATCTGCCCCAGCGTAATCTCCGTTCCGTCCACGAGAGCCTTGGACGGAAGGGTGATAGCAACACCGCTGAGGAGGAGGGTTCCTAGTAAGAGCATGATTCGACTTAGTTAGCGGATGATTTGGTTGGCCTGTTGCAGCATCTCGTCCGCTGCTTTCACAGCGCGGCTGTTCACTTCGTAGTTGCGTTGGGCCATGATCAGACCAACCAACTCTTCGACGACTTCCACGTTGGACCGTTCTACATGACGGTGGACCAAGCGGCCCGTACCCGTCGTGCCCGGTACTTGCTCGCCTGATGTTCCCGAGCTGTCTGTTTCGCTGTAGAGATTGCCGCCTTGGGCTTTGAGGCCTTCGGGGTTGGCAAAGCGATAGAGCTTGAGTGCGCCGGCGTTCGTTCCTGTGTCACTGTCCGAGGTCAGAGTCGTGACTGTTCCATCTTCAGATACATTGATGTCGATTACGTCAGGCCCAATGGTCGGAAAAGTTTCGAGGGGATAACCCGAGGAGGTCACTACGCGGCCATCGCCATCGCGGTGGAAGCTACCGTCACGTGTGTACTGAAAGCTGCCGTCCGGCAAACTCACTCGGAAGAAGCCCGGTCCGTTGATCGCCATGTCAAACGGCGCGGCTGTCGCCTCCATGTCGCCTTGGCGGAAGCTCTTGCGTGATCCTGAGATCTCCACTCCACTACCGATTTGAAGCCCAGTGGGGTTCATACCTTGCTGTGAGGTAGGGGCCCCAGGCTCCTTGTACGTTTGGTACAGAAGTGATCGAAAGGTGAGCGAACTTCGTTTGAATCCGCCGGTGTTCACGTTCGCGATGTTGTTCGCGATTGTGTCGACCATTTTCTGTTGGGCCTTCATGCCGGAGGCCGCAGTCATCATTGCTCTCATCATGGCTGATATATGGTTGCTGAGGTGGAGGGTGCGTAGAGAGTGGTTGAATTAGCGGTTCGCCATCAGGCGACCGTAAGATTGATCGATCATTTGCATGGCACTCTTTGCGCCTTCAAACTTTCGTTGAGCAGAGATCATGCCCACAAGCTCGTCGATGCTTGTGACGTTCGAGCCTTCGAGATGACTCTGGTAGATGGCCGCATCAGAAACACTCTCAATGCTTCCCGCGGACGCTTTGAAGTAACCGCCCCCTTTGGGCTCAAGGTTGCCAGGTTGTGCAACACTGACGACCTTGATACTCCCTAGCAGTTTCTTGCCCTGGCGTACTTCACCGGTCGGATCCACTGTGATCGGTTCGCCCGCCGGATCGATCGGATCAGGCCTCGCTTCCCACGCAACGGGATAGTCTTCAGAGGTGAGCAGAACTCCGTCCTTATTGACGTGGAAGTCGCCGCGACGCGAGTACATCTCACCTTCGGGTGTGTCGATTGAGAAGAAACCTTCGCCCATCAGCGCCATGTGGTACGGGCTCGCAGATGCCTGCAGATCTCCTTGCGAAAAGTCGGTCTCCGAATGAACGAGGACCTGGGTGTCCGTCTCCGAACCATTGGGAAGACGGAAAGCCTTCAAGGCGGTACTGACCCGCTTGTAGGCGGGGGTGTTCACATTCGCGATGTTGGCGGTGATCGCCTCGAGGCGACGTTGGGAGGCATTGGCCGAGGCCACGCCGTTGTAGATTCCTAAATTCACAACTTTCCTGTAGCAACAGGGGTGCCAAGTGCAAAAGGCGCATTTTTAGGGGCCCAGGGCTCTTTTCGTAGTCTGCGAGAAAGAAATCGCCGGTCAGTTCCTTCCACAAGAGGGAAAGGAATTCCGTGGCTTAGCAAAAAGCCGCAGCCATCCCGAAGGGACGGTCGCGGCCTAGAAAGTTCTCCATCAAGGGAATCGCTCAGTGAGCAGAGATCTAGATCAAGTTCACTGTCTCTGCCATGATTTCATCCTGAATGGAAATCACGCGTGAACTTGCTTGGTAACCACGCTGAGCTTCGATCAAGTGCACGAATTGTTCGGCTGTACTGACGTTGGAACTCTCGAGCGCGCCGCCCACGACTCTCCCCGAGGATCCGACGCCTGCTATCCCCATCACGATCGATCCACTGTTTGGGGTTTCGCCCCAGAGGTTGTCTCCGACTGAAGCCAGCCCCTCGGAATTGGCAAAGGTCGCAACGCCAACCTGACCGAGCGTTCTGCTTTGGCCGTTGGAATAGAAGCCACTGATCTCGCCATTGGCCAGGACGTCAATGCTTGAAAGTTCTCCTGAGCCATAACCGTCCTGGGCGGAGACATAGACGTCTGGATCCGAGCCGAACTGAGTTAGCCCATCGGGCTCACCTTCCGTACCAAGATCCACACTTACCGTCTGCGGCGAACTTGCCCCAGCGAAGAGAATACTGACACTGTTGTTCACAGCACCAAGTCCGACAGGAACGCCGTTCTCGTCAAACTGCAAACCCGTGATAGGTCCGCTCGTAACGCTTCCAGCGCCGTCGAGTAGCGTGGGGGTAATGGTCCACGACGCATCCGTTTGACGTTCATAAGTAAGTGTCAAGGTCGTCGCTAGCCCCGAGCTGTCATAAACCTCTGTTGAAGTCACAACCGTGTCAGGCCCCGTGCCCTCTGTGCTCTGTGTAGCAGCGTAGGTTGTCCAATTGGTCTTACCCGCCTGGCTCGGGCTGTCGCTGATCGAGAGCAAGAGGTCCGATTCTCCCGCAGTCTGAGCTTCCACGACAATCTGGCCGGTCGCGTTGAGCGATACGTTGGCGTCACTGTAGAGTGAGTCGATATAGGCAACGAACGAGTCAACTGTCTCGCCGTCGAATCCGGAACTTGTCGCGCCGTAGCGAAAGCTCGCGTTGGTCGGAGAACCATCCGTGTCCACTCCCGAGATGTCGATGACATCGCCGGGTTGGTAGTTCGTCAAGTTACCAGGAAGGTCGTTGAGCGTAGTCGTGCCTGGGATCAAAGCTGATTCGCTGCCCGTAACTAAGGCTGTTGGAATACCGATCCCCAAAGCCAAGTCCTTACCAGCCACGCCGGGGTTGATCTTCATGGTGACATCTGCGCCAGTAAGCTCACTGGCTAGCACAATAGATCCACTCGAGTTCAAGCTCGCGGTAACATCTGACAATCCGTCGATAGCTGTCGCAATGTCAGCCATCGTCACACCGGAAGCAGAGCCTGCAATCTGTACTGTTTGAGGAGCACCGCCATTGATCACGACATCCATGGTCCATGTTTCGCCAGCAGGGATCGCAACGGATCCCGTTGCTGTCCCAGAGAGAGAAGCGGGATAGCCGTGCTTGAAAGGAGATGCGCCTGTCAAGACTTCCGCCAAGGGGCCAGTTATCTCTGCCGGCAGGTTACCCTTAACCTCAATCTCGCCCGTTGCAGAAGGCGGGAAAGCGCCCTCAGTGTCGATCGAGATTGGAGAGTAGTTAGGATTCAGCACTTGGTAGCCGGTCGAGATATCGACGAGGTTCTGAAATGAATCCAAACCGAAGGTTCCGACCCGCGTGTAGTAGTTAGTCGCCCCATCCGTCACGCCGAAGAAGCCGTTGCCTTCCATTGCTAGATCGAATGTTCGACCAGTGTCCGACAACGCACCTTGCTCAAAGGCACGAACGACCGATCCAACTCCAACACCCTGTCCAACTTGGCTAGGGTTCCGTCCTCCAAGACCCCCGTTGGGAGCAACCGCCCCTGATAGAGTTCTGGAGAAGTTATCCATGAAACGCAGAGTGGAAGACTTGAAACCCGGCGTGTTGGCATTCGCGAGGTTATTACCGATAACGTCAATCCAATCCTGATGGGAGCGGAGAGCGGATAGAGAGGTGAATAGTGCTGAAGACATACTTACTGATCCTCGCCTTCGTCTTCGTCTTCACTTCCGTCGCCCTCGGCTCCATCGCTCCCATCATTCACTCCTGTGACTTCAACGACGCTCAGCAAGGGAATTGACTTTCCGTCCACATTGAGGACCGCTATTCCATCTTCAATGCGAAGCGATTCAACAGTTCCAGAAAGTTGCTCTTGTGTTGCCGGGTCGATGTAGCTCACGTCCTGTCCGATCAGGGCGCTGCCTTCTGTCAACTGAGACATAAGTGCATTGCTTTGCTGCAATACCGCCATCCCCAAGAAGGAGTCGTTCAAGTTCTCCATCTCCTCGAGCGAAGAGAATTGCGCTAGTTGCGCGATGAAGTCCTCATTCGACTGGGGGTTCATTGGGTCTTGGTTACGGAGCTGACTGACTAAGAGTTGCATGAATGCATCCTTGTCGAGCTCTTCGTTTTGGGGCAAACCAGACGTGCCGTAGGGGTTGCTGCTTGTTGCTTCTGTAACGTTCATTTCGGTTCTCTAAAGTAAGCCTGGATGGCTTCAGCCTAGTGTGTCTACTCCGAGGTCGTTCGACCGTAGTCGAATGCGCTCCTCGGGCGTGAAAGTGTTGTCGACGAGTTGCTCGAGTTCGTTGCTCACGTCGCGGCCCGCACCAAGCTCGAATTGCCCGCGCTGCGGTTCTTGATCTAGAACGAACTCAAACTCCATCTGTTCAAACCCTTGGTCGGCAAAGGCCGCTTCTAGTTCGTGTACGTGACGCTCCAAGGTGTCTAACGTCTCTTCGCTTTCGGCACGCACCATCGCTCGCATCTCTTCACCATCGACTTGCAGTCGAATCGAGAGTCGGCCGAGCTCGGCGGGCGAAAGATGAACTGTTGCTGATCGCAACCCTGGGTGGATCTGCATACGAAACTGCTTGACGACCTGGGCGGCGCGTTGCGCTTCCTTGGCTTCTTGCGTTTCTGTTTGCTGCAAAGCGCCCTGCGTCTTTTTTCCTTTGGACTGCTTATCTGCGCTTTGCAACTCGCGGTCCGAATGAGCGACTCCCATTTCAGCAGCGCTTTTAACGGCTCCGGTACTAGAACCTCCGATACCCGCGCTGCGGAGTGCACTCGCGGCGCGGCCACTCTTCAAGTGAGCTTGATTCTGAACCAAACCGAAACCAAAGACGGTTCCATCCGAATCGGCCTTGGAGGTGAACGGTCCGGCTTCTGCCTGTAACCCACTCGGTGTTGTTTTAGCAGTCAGCTTGAAGTTGGGGCCGGCAACAATTTCGCTTTGGGACTGAATCGCTTGCGCCTTTGGAACGTTGCTCCCTGAGGTTGCCTGAACGGGAATTTTGAATTCACTTTGGGAACTGCGCTGGTTAGCCCGCCCCTGCGCTTCTTTCTCGCGTCTGGAAACCTCGGTACCTTCGTTGCGTCGTTCACGGGCTTCACCGGGTCTCTCTCCGCGGCGGCCTTCGCGGCCCGATCCTGATTCGTTACGACGGGCCCGACGGCGCCCACCAGCCTCAACATCCCTGCTAAGACGGTCTACCGGTCCTTTCGGATCGGTTGATTCGTTGTTTGGCCTTCTAATGGGTGAGAGGGGCGACCGTTCCGTGCCGAACGGTCGTCCAGATCCTTCCAAGGAAGGGAGACTAGCTGAGTTTCCCATGGTGTCCCGAGTAGCAAGGGGGGTGCCAACCGTGCACAAGAAGCAGTAAGACCGCTTAACTAAAGCACTTACGCTTCCTTTGGTTCTCGAGCGCTCAACTCACGAAGCCTGAAAGGGCTTCTCAAGCCGCGAATAGTTTGCGCCCATGCAGAAAGACTTTCCCAAAACCACCAGCCACGCCGATTTATGCACCAATCCACATCCATCTGGATGCCAGATGGATGCTTATTCGCTCGGTATTTACTAAGAGGTTGCGACAACTCGAATCAATCTTCCCCTCTTTAGTGACTGCGCGGTATTCTATGACGGTCTTGCGACCTGTGATCTTCATCCTGTTCAGGGTTCCGCCCGCTCTGGATGGCACCTACATCAAGACTTCATTTCGGAACAACTGTTCACCTAGCCCCCCCTCAGTCGCGACCAATGCGCCGCGTCCTTTGACCCGATTCCCGTCGGGGGAACAACATGCAAGCCAAACTACTCTCAACTCTCATTGTGGCAACTGCCGCTGCCACGACCGGGCATGCTCAGCATGCTCAAGTGAGCTCAATCGCAGTGTCGCCGATCAATGCCCGGAACGTCTGGGTTTGCAACAGAGACAACCACACCGTTTCACTGGTCGACACGGCCAACAGCGCTGTCCTCGCAGAAGTCCCCGTCGGAATCAATCCGCGCTCGTTGTCCTTGTCGGACGACGGCACATTGCTCTTCGTAGCGAACCAGCGCGGAAACATTCCGCTCAGCGCCAACGCGGCCACTGGTTTCCCCGTCAACGCTGACCCCGGCACGGTCACCGTGATCAACGTCGGCACACGTTCAGTCATGACGACCTTGACGCAAGTCGCCGTCGAGCCCTACGGAGTTCTCGTTGCACCCAACGGCAAGTACTTTGCCGTCACCGGCTTCCGCTCGGGAACCGTATCGTTCTACGATGCATCCTCCTTTGCGTTGCTGCTCACACACCAGTACATGAGCGACATGGCGGAAGTTCCCGCGTCGTTCACGATTGCCGACGTTGACGAAAACCGCGACGGAATTGCCGACCTCGGCGAGCCGCGCGGTTTCTCGATTACCGGCGACAGTGCAAAGCTCTTCGTTACGCACCACCGCTCTCCCTTCATCTCAACCCTCGACGTCACACTCGACGGGGGCGGACTGCCTACGGCAGTAGCGCTGGGATCGAAGATCGCGTTGAACGAGTACACAGTTGATCCCTTCTTCAACCCGGTCCCCGTTCAAACGATCGCGAGTCAAGGCCTTCCGCGCTTCATGGAAGACATCGCCATCTCACCCGATGGCACGCGCGCACTCGTGCCGCACGTCTTGCACAACATCAACCATGATGTGAATCACGACTTCGGTGCAGGTCTCGCTGGCGACTTCGCCAACCGCGTGTACCCGGCGTTGACCATGATTGACGCAGCAAACGAAAGCTACAACCAAGGTGGTGACAGCTCTACTCGCTTGCATCACGAGCTGAGCTCTTCTCTTCGCCCGGCTAGCTACTCTTCCTTCGGTGAAGCTCACGTCATGACGACGACGAACAACCCGTTGATCTTGGGTGGCAGCGGCAACCCGACCTTGGGTGGCAGCATCGATCTCAAGGTCGAGGGCGTCCAGCCCGGCGACATCGTTGAGATGTGGATTGGCGCTGTAGAGCGCGACGATTTCTTGGGCTCGATCGGTTACCGTTATCTCCGCCCGCGCTTCATCGTAAACGCCGCAGGCGGAGTTCTAAGTCTTGGAATCCCGGTCAATCCCAGCCTTGACGACTTGGTGTACCTTGCGCAGGCAAAGGTCACTGATGGCGTCACTGGCGAGCAGGGCACCACGAACGCTGTTCGCATCCTGATGAGTTCCGACTCCTACGCTGCAGGCGATATGGGTTACCGTGCGGGTCAGCCCTCACGCGTCTTGTACAGCGCCTCGGGTACGAGCGCTATCATGCTCAACCGCGGATCAGAGGACTTGTTCCTCTACGATGTGGATGACTCCAGTCTTACTCTTCGAACTGTCTACCCCGAGCGTATCGAGTTCGTTGAGCGCGGCGCTCTCGACGACACAACATCAATGGGTGACATGCCCCTCGGCATGGCGATGATTCCCGACCTTACGACCGATAACGATGACGCACTCGTCTACGTCGCTAACGAAGGCAACCGTACGGTTAGCTCCTTCCGCGTTGACTTCACAGCAGGAACTATCTTGACCATGGAGCCCCAGGTCAAGTCGATCACTGGTGTTGATGAGTTCGGTTTGCCCGAGCGTTTGGGCCAAGAACTGTTCGAGGATGCTTCACGTGATCAAACCACGGGTAACTTCAACAACTCGTGTGCTTCCTGTCACTTCGAAGGTGGCGGAGACGGCAACGTTTGGCAACGTCCTGCAGGCCCCCGTTCGACTATGCCGGTATACGGCGGAACCTTGGGCACAGGCCTGATCCTTTGGAAAGGCGTTCGCTTGAACATGGGCGAAACTGGACCGATGTTCGGCGGAGAAAACGGTGGACACGGTCTCCTCACTGACGAAGAGCAAGATGGTCTGAACAAGTGGCACGAAGTTGCCTCTCCCCCGTTGAACCCCTTCCGTGAGGTTGGCCACGTGCTTAGCCCGACGGCGGCTTTGGGCCGCGACCTGTTCTTCGGCGCTAACGACACGGGCCTCAACCCGACGTTGCGCACCGCGAACTGCTTCGAGTGCCACGACAACGTTGAGGAGAACCCCCTCAGTAACCCGGGCCCGCGCGCCTTCACGGTTGACTTCGTCAACCCGCTGCTCTCTGCTGGCGAAGAACTCGAGACCCTTGACCCCGACTGCTTCTCACTGAAGGAGTCGGCGGCCATCCTCGGCATTCGTAACGTGAACACGGGAACCGACCTCGACCTCGACATGGACGGCTTCGCCGACATCGATCGCAACGGAGACGGCTTCGACGATCGCGAGACTTACGCGATCATGAACCCCGACCTTAACGACGACTTCCGTCGTGATGACCCCAACGGCTACCTTTGCCCCTGTGATCCGATCTTCGATCCGACCTGTGACGCGATGAACCCCTTCCAGTTGTTCACCCGTCCGGAAACGATGTACTCGATTCCGACCAAGATGGGCGTCTTCTCAACGGGACCCTACTTCCACGACCACGTGATCTACTCACTGCGAGGCTTGGTTGACCCGGAATCACAGATGTTCGATCCGGTCTATGGTGACGTCGCTTACGGCCTTCCCGATAGCCGCCCCGGCGTCTTCAAGAATTACAACGAAGTGCACGACGTGCGTGGACACGAGAGCGCTCCGGGAACGCCCGGCGACTCGAAGGTCCAGCAGACATTGAGCAGCATCGACAAGGACGCTGACACAGAGGCCATCTTGGCTTTCATCAAGTCGCTGTAATTCAGTCGTACTTAAAACAAGCAGCCCGCAGGCACCTCGCCTGCGGGCTGCTTCTCATTTGGAGAGGGCCTTGCCTAACTCTTCTCGCTGACCTCAACGTTGCCGTCCTCATCGCCAACAACAAGCACGTGCGCGAGGTCGATAAATAGCCCGCACTCAACCACACCAGGCACATGAGCAATCTCTAAGTCCAAGGCGCGCGGGTCGGCGATGCCCTGCGGGAAACGGCAGTCGAAGATGTAATTGCCGTTGTCGGTCACGAAGGCCTCACCATCGGGCGTTGAACGCGTTGCCGGTTCCGATCCAAATCTGCGCAGAGCCGCAGCGACCGTCGAGCCCGCAAATGGCACGTACTCGACCGGCAAAAGGAACCCGAGCCCGAGGCGCTGGACCACCTTGTTGCGCCCCACGATGATGATCTGCCGTTCAGTGATTGAAGCGACGACCTTCTCGCGCAAGAGCGCACCACCGCCGCCCTTGATCATCTGGAAATCAGCGTCGATTTCGTCGGCACCATCGATGGTTATGTCGAGGCGCTGAACATCGTCCAAGCTCACAGTTGGGATCCCCATTTCATCTGCCTTCGTCTGCGTGTCGACAGACGTCGGAACCCCGCGAATCTCCAGCCCTTCCTCTTTGATGCGCTCAGCCAAGCGCTGGAGGGTGAAGAAGACCGTCGAGCCAGTCCCTAGTCCAACGGTCATTCCGCTTTGGACCATGTCTGCAGCGTGACGGCCCGAGAGCTCTTTGGGGTTGTTGTTTGCCATTCGTAGATTGCAGTAGGAGGACTGGGGGATGGTGTGCGAGACGTGAAAAGCAGCGGCCTCAGAATTCTACGTGCCCGGGGCTCAGGTTTCTCCTCGGACACTGTGGACGATTGGAAAGCATCGGTTAGAATGAGACCCGATCTCAAGTAAGCCATGAACCAACTCAGTGAATTATCCCCCGGTAGCGTCGCCCAGCTTGAACAGCTTGGCGGTGAACGCTCTTTCCGCAGACGTCTGATGGAGCTCGGATTATTGCCCGGTACCAAAATCAAATTGGTCCGGCGGAACCGCATTGGCGACCAGCTTGAACTTGAAGTTCGCGGTTGCCACCTGAGTTTGCGTTGCTCCGACGCTAAGCACTTGATCGTCCGCAAAACTCTAGGCTAACCCAAAGTACGAGCCGCACGTGACAACCACTGATATTGCACGTGCTCCGCGCGTAGCCCTAGCTGGCAATCCAAACGCCGGCAAGACCTCGCTCTTCAATTGGCTGACTGGGAGTTCGCAGAAGGTCGGCAACTACCCAGGCATCACGGTTGAACGACACTCGGGCAAGTTGAAGCTCCCTGATGGCAAGACCGTTGAGGTCTTTGACATCCCCGGGACCTACAGTCTCTCTGCGAGGAGCGCGGAGGAGCAGATCGCTGCCCAGACAATCGTTGGACTGCCGCCTCACGCTGCGCCTGACCTAGTCGTGGTTGTTGTGGATTCAACGCAACTACTGCGCAATTTATACCTCGCTCTACAGGTGGTAGAGACGGGCACACCCGTTGTCATCGCACTGACGATGCTTGACCTGCTGGAGAAGAGCGGGCAGCGCGTCGACACGGGGGCATTGTCGGAGGCTTTGGGCATCGAGGTCATCCCCGTTTCCGGCTTGAAGGGCACGGGTGTCGGCGAGCTCAACAAGGCCATAGAGCGTTCACTCAGTGCGCCTGAGTCCCCAAAGCTGCTCGCGCTCGAAGGTGTGGGCGCCGAGCTCGAATCCGACCTGCTGGCGGTTGGCCGGGGACTTCCTGAAAGTTGGAATTCGAACTCCCCCGCTCGAACGAGGGCACTCGCCGCTTGGGCCCTGCTTTCCATAGATAAGGACGACGAGCTATCTGCCATTCCCGAGGACTTGCGCAGTTTAGTTCTCGCACGACAAGCAGCAGCAACGCAAGCCAACCGAGATCTTGATCTCGAGATTACCGCCGGACGCTACGCTTGGATCGATAGCCATTGCGCGGCTAGCCTGATCAAGATCAAAGATGAGCCGCGCAGTCTGACCTCACGTATCGATGCCGTGCTGCTCAACCCCATAGTCGGGCCGCTAGTCTTCTTGGTCGCAATGGCCATGGTCTTCCAGTCCCTCTTCAGCTGGGCAGATCCCGCTATCGGTTTGTGCGAGTCGTTCTTTGGATCGATCTCGGAAATCGTGATCTCCATCATGCCCGCCAGCACGCTGCGCGACTTCATCACTGAAGGATTGATCGCTGGTGCCGGCGGAACCTTCGTATTCTTGCCGCAGATCTTGCTGCTATTTCTATTCATCGGATTGATGGAGGATAGCGGCTACCTCGCGCGCGTCGCATCCCTGATGGACCGCTTGATGCGACTTGCCGGCCTTCATGGTCGCGCCTTCGTCCCTATGCTCAGCGGCTATGCCTGCGCCATCCCGGCGATCATGGCCACGCGCACCATGGAGCGCAAACGCGATCGAATGGTGACGATGATGGTCGTACCGCTCATTAGCTGTTCTGCGCGCCTGCCGGTCTACTCACTGATCATCGCAGCGTTGTTCGATTCTGAAACGCACTACCTGGGTGGGCTTCTATCCACGCAGGGTCTCTTGATGGTGCTGATGTATTTATTCAGCACTGTGGTCGCGATCCTTGCAGCGGCAGTCCTTGGGCGCACGCTTCTCAAAGGCCCTCCGGTCCCGCCTGTCATGGAGATGCCGCCCTACAGGTTGCCACAATGGCGTGCCGTCATACGCATGATGTGGTCGCGCGCCTTCATCTTCATCCGAGAAGCTGGCCCCGTCATCGTTGGCTCTACGATCGTCTTGTGGGCGCTCCTTTCCTTCCCCAAGGAGCCGGAGCTTTCCACCGACTATGACTCCATGCGAACTGCGGCTGAGCTGCAACACGCAGGTGTCGAGCTTGAAAGTCAGCTTGCACTGATCGACAACGAAGAAGCTGGCGACGTATTCCGTAACAGCTACGGAGCGCGCATGGGTAAAGCGCTCGAACCGACGATCGAGCCGCTGGGCTTCGATTGGAAGATCGGCATCGGACTGATCGGCGCCTTTGCGGCTCGCGAAGTTTTTGTCAGCACGATGGGCGTCGTCTATGGCGTCAGCGCAGACGTGGACGAGGAGTCAGAGACCTTGCGCGAGAAGATCCGCAATGAACGCTGGCCCGATGGGCGCGCCGTCTACACGCCCTTGGTCGGTCTCTCGTTGATGGTTTTCATCGCGCTCGCCTGCCAGTGCATGAGCACCTTGGCCGCCGTTTATCGCGAGACGGCAAGTTGGCGTTGGCCGCTATTCATGTTCACGTACATGACAGCCCTTGCTTGGGTTGCAAGCCTGCTTGTTTATCAAGGCGGGCGTTTGCTCGGCTACGAGTAGTAGCCGAGTCAGGCTTGACCTGCCCCGCTACTGAGCGGCGTCCCACTTGGAATACGCGCGCTTCAGCCACTTGGAAAACTTAGCAGGGTCTGTTTCCGGCCCTTCGTGCACGTCGATCAAATCGCCTGTCGCAGGATCCATCAACGCGTAAGAAGGGGTAGCGCCCGTGTGAATCAAGTCGTCCTGCATCTTGCGGACCACGTCCTGGTCGGCTCCATCGTTGTGGATCCGAGCTTCGACCATCAAGTTGAGGGATACGGCGACCGCCGGATCCGGGAACACATCGAGTTCCATTTGGCGACAGGCCGGTCAAATGTAGCCCGTGAAGTTGATCAGAACTGGTTTAGCTTCAGCGAGCGCGACCTCTTTGGCTTTGTCGAGGTCGTCCTTAATGATCGTGTAGTTGCCGGACGAGACGGCACTCGCCCCACTCGACGCGTTCCCTTCACTGCCGCCGTAGGACGACGAGTAGTTGGGAATGATTGCAGTCATGATCGAGTCCAAGCGATGACCTTGGTAGCCGTGCCAACAATAGGTCGCGAACAATAGGAAGCTCATCGCACCTAACATGCGGCCCGCACCAATTGCGTCCACCGCATAGCCTTTGACTCGGATCCAGCCCATCAGGTAGATCCCGCCGATGAGGAAGATCACGGCCCAGAGAATCAAGAACAGCTCGCGCGAGAGAAAGTTCCACTGCAACAGGATGTCCGCATTCGAGATGAACTTGAGTGCGGCAGCCAGCTCGATGAAGCCCAGGCTGACCTTCAAGGTATTCATCCACTCGCCGCTTGAAGGCAAAGACTGGACCCTGCCAGGAACCATCGCCAAGAAGGTGAAGGGCACAGCCATGGTTGTTCCAAAGACAGCCATGCCGAGCGCTGCTTTCATTGGTCCGCCGCCGCCCGAGAAGGACAGTAGAGATCCCACGAAGGGAGCTGTGCAGGTGAACGAAGTCAAGACGAGCGTCATGCCCATCATGAACACGCCAATGAGTCCGCCCTTCATGCTGGCCTTGCCCGCCATGCCCATTAGAAACTTCGGCGGATTGAGCGTGATGGCGCCGAATAGGGTCGCTGCAAAGACCAGGAACATTGTGCCGAGCACCAGGTTCGTGATCGGATGCGACGCGAAGCTTGCGATTGTCTTGCCGCCTACTGCTCCGATCACGGTGAAGATCGCGATGATTCCCAGGCCGTAGATGAGCGATAGGCCGACCACATTGCCGCCTCGCGCTTCTGCTTGCTTGGTGAAGAATGAGATCGTGATCGGGATCATCGGGTAGGTACAAGGCATCAGGAGTGCAAAGATTCCTCCGCCAATGGCTGCGAGCAAGAAGCCAAGCAGGCCCTCATCCTCTTCCTCGTCAGTCGGCCAATCGCCCTTTGGATAATCGCTCCAAGTGGCAGCTTGCCCTTCCCCCGAAGACGAGATCGACTCCGAGTACTGCAAGCAAACGCCATCGTCCATGCATGTCTGGCCTCTCAGATCGGCCCTGATCTCGGGTGAGGTCGCGCCGCTGGCGAGCTCTGCTTGCCCATAGATCACGATCTTGCCGGAGTGTCCAAGGATGAAGGTGTCCCCTCCATCCGCTCCGAGCCCCTCTTGTGTGTATTTGTGCGGTTCCGGCCAAACGAGCTGCTTGAAGGTTACATCATCCCCGAAGAGCTCAATGTCCGTCGGCAACCCAATCGAATCCGGTGCTCCGAGCTCTTGGTGGTAGAGATGGAACTCATCGCTGATTTCGATCTCAATGGCGATCTGCAGCAGGGTTCCCGAAGTCCGCGTGTAGAGCGTCGCTGCAGCCTTGGCGCTGTCGTCTGTCTTGGGCCCAGTCCAACTCGAAAAGCCCGAAAGATCGATTTCCGGGTCCGCACCTTTGGCGGCCGGAGTTTCTACCTCTGCAAGGTCAGCCGCCGGATACTTGGCCCATAAGCTGGCCGCCCCCGCTCCCGAAGACTCGATAGTCTCGTTGTAGGGGAAGCAAGCTCCGCTGTCCTCGCAGGTGAGACCCGCAAGCACGGCTTCCAGCTCCGGTTCAGTGACGCCCTCCTCAAGCGTCCCACGCCCAAAGAGAACCAACTCATCCGAGTGCCCGAGAATGAACGTATCGCGGCCGTCATCGCCCAGTCCCAACTGATCGAAACGGTGGGGCTCTGGCCATGTAAGCTCACTGAACTCATCCACCTCTCCATCCAACTTCACGGTGAGCGGCATACCGATGGAATCCGGTGCCCCCAATTCGTGGTGGTAGAGGTGAAATCCCGGGTCGATGTCGATCACTACGGCAAAACGCAGCTCTGTTCCGTCGACTTGGGTGTACAGCTTGGCGCTCGCTTTCTCAGATTGCGCCGAACTTGTCGATGCGAAGAGGCTGAGGGCGGCTATCAGGAGTAGAAGGATCCGATTCATGGGGGTGACTCTATCAATGCTGAGACGATTCGGCCCGTGTTACGACACTCGAGAATCCTCCTGTGACAAATCATTCCTGATCCTTGGGACATTCCTTGGCTCGCACAGGAGCATCTGGCCCGCTAGGCTGGGCGTATCGCCCCCTGGGACACTGAACCACACTTTGAGACGATCGATATGCCTTGGAAGCAACTAGTGGGCGCTGTAAGCCTCTTGTTCGTAGCCTCCTGCTCTACTCCGAAGCCGGAGCCTGTCGGCCCCTTCGCGCCTCCTCCCGGAGTGTTTCTCGAGAGAGAGGACCC
>JBLIOI010000046.1:0-32782 GCA_047639675.1 Planctomycetota bacterium
TTTCAATCGGTTGATGATCTCGGTCCTGCGTCTCACGCAGGAGCGCCGTTCGCGGGTCACGATGCGTAGTTCGAGGTACACCGGTGCGGGAATATGCGCCTCGGGCAAGCGACCTTCGTAGGTGAGATAGGTGAGCTACCAGGCATCGTTCGCGTCGTTCTTGACATTGGAATTAGCAATGGCTCTGATGCGTTTTGCCCGTGCAACGTGGACGTGTTCGCCGTCCACGAACTCCGTCATCACTTCGTAGACCCACAATGAACTGCGGCTGGCCTCAAAGGTGAAGTGCGTCTCTCCTTCAGCGAGGATCCTGTGGATGAACTTGGTGATCTCCTCACGGTTGGACGGGAACCGGCCTTCTTCGATCACTTCTCCCAGAGCGTTCATCACGCAGAAGACAGTGATCGTCTTGTGAACATCGAGACCGACAGTTTGGGCGTTGACTTTTCGTACGGGGGCACTGAGCTTCTTCATGCGGGTCTCCTGGGTGGTTTCTTGGATTCGTCCAATGGGACTTAAGAGCCCGAGGAGCTTAATGCTTCAGCTACTCGGGAGGCCCGTTTACAGCATCAGGACAAAATCCGACGCCTATCCCAAGCACGCGAGTAGCTCGGTAGCCGTCTCCTGCAGCCGATGGGGATCTTGCCATGTGGTTGTTCCGTGCAATAGAGACGACCGGGGAGGCGGTTGGTTACGGATAGGCGTTGGAATTTGTCCTGACTCGGCATGGTCGGTATCGGACTCCGTACCCCGGGAGCAGCTAGGGATTGATCAAGAACTCAATGGCGTCGGACAATCCCATCATGAAGGGGTCGGCAACATCCCGGTAGAAGAACTGGGCGTAGATGGTCGAGCCCGCGCTGAGGGTTGGGTAGCTGCCACTCTGAATTCGATCTCGCATGGAAACGGACAAGCTGCCCGAGCAAAACTGTCCGCCGCCGCTAAGGCCACCTGTGTATTGCGGCTGAAGGCGCTGGTGGGGGGCTGAAACGCAAAGTGTGCCGCCTATGAAGGGAATGCTCGCTGAGGCTGTGCCGAAGGCCATGAACCCCCATATTTGTCGCTCGAGGTTTGTGGCCGTGATGAGGAATTGGCCGTCGGAACTGACGCTCGCGGAACCAACACTCGAAATCACCGGCAAGCAACCGTTCGAGGAGACCTTGCCCACGCAATAGGTTGTTGGGCAACTCGGTAGGGTCTGAGTGGAGAAGATGTAGGCGCCGACATCATCATCGGCTGAGCTCACGATTCGGCCGTTTTGCGCGGTGAGTGACCGGCCTAGGTGATCGCTGAAACCTGCATTGCTGGCTCGGAGTTCCATCCACTCGTTCCAGCTACCAGCGTCTTCTTGGAAGGCACGCAGGACACCGGAATTTGTGAAGGGCGTGCTTTGCCACGGTGCGCCAACAATGCAGACGTCTCCAGTCAAGCAGACGGCTCTTCCGGATTCTGCGTAATGAACTCAGTCTTCATTGGAGAGATACTGTTCGTTACCCCATGTGGTTCCGGTCAACTCGTAGATGTAGGCAGCTCCCGAAAAGCTATTGTTGTGGCGGTGCCGGTAGGCGCCCACAGCCATGCGTGAACCATCGACGGCAATCGCGGAGCCAAAGTCATCACCCACGACTCCATTGCTGGCTGCAATCCTCTGTTTCTTCTGTCCAGACTCCGCCCGCTCCAAGGCGGAAGGCAAAGACTGCACCCGGATCAAAGTTCGAGTTGGGTAGGCCATCTCGTCCGGGCGCTCCGATCAAAGCCAAGTCGCCTTTCATTGCGATTGCATTTCCGAAGCGCGCATCGGCCTGGTGGACGGCGGGGAAGAGAATCGCCTCCTCCATCCACTGGGATCCGTCGAAGCGGTAAGCGAACACGGTACCCGCATCGGTCCCTAGAATGGAATGATGGTCCCTTTCGGCTCCAACTAGAATCGTGTCGCCGCTGACCGCGACGGAGCTGCCAAAACGATTGCAGAAGCTTGCGACGCTCGGCGTTAACTTTTGCTCTTCAACCCAAGTCGAGCCGTCGAAGCGAAAGACGAAGGCTGCTTCATCACAGGAGTCGGATCGTTCACCTATAACGATTACGTCTCCGTCCACCGCTACTGAACTGCCGAACCATTCTCCCGGCGCGCCATCTGTCGGAAGGAGCTGTTGGACTTCCGTCCAGCCGTTGCCTGCTTGGAATTGGTAGACAATCGCCGTGCCCGCATTTTGTTGGGTCGTCGCAAACCTAGGCCAGCCGGCAACCAGCACATCTCCATCCATAGCAAGGGCTTCAAGAGTGGCCTCGGGACTTAGGATCGCGAGTTCATAGCCCGCGCAGACCGGCTCCTGAGCGAGTGCATCGAATCCGGGAAGTAGGGAAACTCCAGCAGTAGCTATGATCGATGCGAGTCGAGAATTCATAGCTAAAGAGTATCCGTTCGACTCAATTGGGGGGGGCAGGAGTGCCCCTATTCTCTACGCGCCACACTGGTGGTCTTGCCTGGGCATCTAGGCAACACTTCTTAGTGCTCAGCTTGTGGCGGAGTGTCAGCAGTTCAGGTGTCTAGACGCCAAACCGGCCCCGTGAACGAACGCTTTCACGAAACACTAAAGGCGACATTGCGTGTGCAGCAGTATGCGTTTGAGTAATCCTCGCGACGGGACCTTAGGCATTGCTGAGGCGCCGCTTTGAGTCTCTACGACTTGCCGCCTTCTCGATCATTCCGTCCACCGCAGGAACTCTAGTCCTGCTCCTCGAAGTACTTCTTACGAATCCAGAGGGGTTGCCAGCGATCTGGCTTGCGTGGCGTATTTGTGAGATCCACGAAGGGCTCCCCGGGTTCATCGACGTGCAGCGGGAGATCATCACCGATCTGTGCTTGCCAGCGCTGGAGTTCCTTCCATAGCTCGGCGACGCGCTTACCATGCTCCGGACGCCCTGCGAGGTTCAGCAGTTCGTCAGGATCACTCGCGAGATCAAACAGCTGTGTCATGTCAATCGCCGGATAGCGGATCAACTTCCAGCGCCCATCCGTCACGGCCCGCTGGGTGTTCTTCATAGAGAGGAAAATGGAGTCGCGCACGCCCTCGCTTTCCCCTTTCCAGATGTTGGCCAGGTTGCGGCCTTCAATGTCTAGGTCGCCCTGCGTACCTGCGAGCCCAAGTAAAGTCGGATAGAGATCGAATAGATAAGTAAGCGCCGTGCTCGAGGCTCCTTCGGGAATTCCAGGGCCCGCAATGATCAGCGGCGCGCGCATCGAGTGTTCGTAGAGGCTTTGCTTTCCGAGCAAGCCATGGCTACCAAGCGCCAGTCCGTGGTCGGCGGCGTAGATGACGATCGTATTGTCCGCCTTTCCGGTGGCTTCGAGCGCGGCAAGCACACGCCCCAACTGCTCATCCATGTGCGTGATGATGCCGTAGTACTCGGCTAGCTGGTCCGCGACGAGCTCTTCCGTGCGCGGCCAGGCACCAAGGTTCTCGTCGCGTAGGACGAGCATGCCGTTGTCGAAGGGGTGCTGCGGTAAGAAGTTGCGCGGCAGGGGAGGGCGCCGATCGTAGTAGCGCTCTGCGTAGGGTCGCGGAGGGTCGCGCGGGTCGTGGGGAGCAGAAAAAGCCAGGTAGCAGAAGAAGGGATCTTCACTCTCGTATCCGTTCAGAAACTCGATGGCCGCGTTGGCGAACAGCTCCGATGAGTGCGCGTTTCCCGTGCGTTGCTTTGTGTATTCGCCCTCCGCAAGATCGGTCAGCGGAACCTCGCGGTGGTTCGACATGCCGCTGAACATTATCGAGTTACCGCTCTGGAAGGAGCGCTGGAAGGTGCCCTTGCCATTGTGCCACTTGCCCGTGCCGAAGGTCGTGTAGCCGGCAGCACCAAGCACCTCGCCCATGGTGCGGCAGCCTTCGAAGTTGCTGACATCGAGGCCGTGGTAGTCACGACCGGTATGCAGCATGGCCCGACTCGGCACGCAAACCGCGCCGTGCATCGAACCCATGCAATACGTGCGTCGAAAAGACATTCCGCTCTTCGCGATTTGATCGATATTCGGCGTGTCGATGAAGGGATTGCCCCAGGCACCAATCGTGTCCGCCCGCTGGTCATCGGCAAAGATCAGCAAGATGTTTGGCGAGGCTTGTGGGGGGCTGGCAGAAGCGCTCGCCGCAGCCAAGAAAAGAGCGAAGGGCAGGAATAGGAAAGGTGTGAATCGCATGGGCAGGGGCTCCGGTGGCGGGGTACGGCAAGCGATGAGAATAGGTCTGTTGCTGATGTTACACACCATTCTGACGGCGCGCTGTACAGAAGGGATTGCACATCCGGCTCAGAGTTTGCTTCGCCAGATTTCAAACCAGTGACGCGAGTAGACCAAAGGCACGTGACACGAGCCGTTGATCGCTAGCAGCGCCGTCTAGTTGGGCTATTGTATAGCGGTTCAGAGAGAGCGCGCTCAGCCCTCAACATGCCCGAGGAGGTCCGCGGGATTGAAGGCGCCGGGCAAGAGATCTTCGATGTGCAAGACTCGGAACTCTCCCGCTGCATTGGCCAATAGGATCTCGGTGGCCTCATCAGCAAACTCCACCAGCACCTGACGACAGGCTCCACACATGGAAGCGCCGGGACCAGAGACCACGGCGATGCTAGAGAACTTGCGCGCGCCGGCGCTAACTGCTGCGGCGATTGCGTTGCGCTCCGCGCAGATGGTCAAGCCGTAAGACGCGTTCTCTACGTTGGCGCCGACAAATAGCTCACCGCCTGTGGTCTGCAGCGCCGCGCCCACTTTGAAGTGGGAGTAGGGTGCGTAGGCGCGTTCGCGAACTTCGATCGCGCGTTGAACTAGTTCTTGGTGCTTCAATTTGTTGCTTACCTTATTGGTCGGTTCAGGGCGTTGAAGCCGATTCGGATGAAAGCGCCTCGAGGCTCGCCTCAAGACCGAGCTTAGATGAGGGCCATTCGCTGTTTAGGATCGAGAAAACCACAGTGTCGCGGTAGGCGCCGTTAGCGTCGCGGCGGTGTTGGCGCAGCACGCCATCCTGCTTAGCACCGAGCCGTGCGATGGCGTTACGCGAGGCGCGGTTGTGCCAATGCGTGCGGAACTCGATGGCGATGGCAGCGCGCTCTTCGAAGGCGTGCTGAAGGAGCAGCAGTTTGCAAGCACTGTTGACCGATGTGCGCCGTGCGCTCTTCACAAGCCAGGTGTAGCCTATCTCGGCCCGTTGGTTGGCGTGATCGATGTTGCAGAAGCGCGTGCTTCCGAGAGCCGCGCCGCTGAGGCTAGAGCGAATCAGGAAGGGCAGCGCTGCTCCACAGGACTGTGCAGCGAGAGCGTCTGCGATGTAGCTCTGTACCTCGCCCGGGCCCGGGACGAGGGTATGCCAGAGATTTTCAATCCCGCCTTCAGCGAGGGCCGCTTCAAGTTCATCCGCGTGGGACAGCGTGAGGGGTTCAAGGGAAACGCCGTTTCCCGTCAATTTCAGCGCATGGAGCCAGTTCGTCATGGCCGCGATAATAGCAATACGGAGCCCAACTCCCTGCCACACTTTCGCGACAAGGAAGCGGTTGATCTGAACAGCGTAAATCTGTCCATTGGATCGCCTTCGAGTGAAGGGCTGCTCCGGATGGGCGGGAAGCCAGGAGGTATTTTTCGAGGCGCGGCCTACCGCGACTAAGAATCTCGATGGAGACTATTAATCGTCCCCGTTTCCTCGCCTGTGCTTTGCGCTGCCGCCGATGACCCCGATGTCGAGTAGCACCCCAAGCACTACAGCGATCAGTCCGGCGCCCTCGAGTGATCCATAGCTGTTGATCGCCCAAGCGTAGGCCAAAGTGGTCGTCGGCAGAAAAAAGAATCCCATGAAGGGCCACAGATTCGAGTCGAAGGCCTGCCCGACGTAATCGCTAAGCATGAAGACCAAAAAGAGTGCCAAGCGAGGCAATGAGAGGGCAAGTAAACCGATGCAGCAGAGCATGAGGGAATCCTACTCTGTAGCGGCGCTCTGTTCTATGGAGCCCGTTTTTTTGGAGGGGATTATGGAAGGGGCGACACGTCCCATCTTTGTTTGTAAGCGCTACTGCTTGGCTGGTGTGTTTCAACGTGACCCCCCGCATTAATAGAATTTTGGGCCTCGACTAGGCTGGCATTGATATTCCTCGCCGATGCCTTGCTCCAAACCAGCTCAGGAATTCCCATGATTAGAATCAGAGCTCTCGCAATCTCATTCCTTTGTCTAGTTCTTTTCGCTGGCAGCGCGGAAGCAAACTTCAGTCACGCGGTATGGGTAGATGCTTCAGTATCGGGATCAGGATCCGGAACCCAAAAGGAACTCTAGAGGACGCTACAGCAGGTCGTTTCTATGCTGACTACTTCAACCAAACGATTGCGTACTTCGTACTTGGGACCTACCTCTCCGAAGGCATCACTAACTTTGATTAGTCCTTTGACTTCCTAAGTGCCGCTGGACCGGAGGTGACCTTCATCCGCGGTGGATCTTACGTCGGCTTCGGTTGCCGATTGCGAATGGAGGGCTTCACGATTTTTGCTGGTACCCCCCAACCCTTCGGGAGTTGGTCTCCAGTCAACCGATACCGACCATTATGCGGAGCTTCAGAGTTGCGTCTTGACCGGGTTCGCTACAGGCGCGAAGTCGGCAGGTGGGGGACTTATCAACACTAGCGACTGTACGGTGTCTGGTAACGACGCCGGAGTCGATGCCAGGTCGAGCAACATCACAATCATCCGGAACTCGATTGTCTCGGGAAACGGCGAGGATTTCCCAGCGCAATTCGGAGTCGCATACCCTCTGGCACTTTGGCGTCTCCTTTTTGCTATCTCAGCGGTACTTCACATCTTTTGAGATCTGCTCGAGGAGCGTCTTCATGGTCTCCAAGTAGGAAGTACGCGCACCGCCCGTGAAGGACTCGAACGAGAGCTGCTCATGGAGGACCTTAGGTAGGTCTTCCATGCCCTTCGCGATTTGCTCCAGGTGCTGAGTTTGCAGGCTCGGGTAGTTGGACTCAGACTTGCGAGAGCGCGCGTCCGCATTCGGGGATCCAAGCATGGTTTGCAGAAGGGTATTGGTTTTCTTCTGCTCGCTGAGAAGCTCGGTCAGAAGCTGGTCACTGGGAGCTCCCGAATTGTTCTGGGGAAAGACAAAGGCTGCGCAGATGCCGCAGCTAACGAGCAATCCGACGAGGAGTGAATTCTTCATTCACCCAGGATACGCGTTTTTAGTGCGGGAGGGGCAGACTCCAGTTTGAGGTCGGGGCTAGAACCGGATCAGAGATGCACCGGAGCGGGGACCATCCGCTAAGATCTTCGATATGAAGAACTCAAGACGCTCCTTTCTCAAGTACTCATCTGCGGCGCTCTTGGGCGCACCGTCGCTAAGTAATCTCGCCGCGGCCGGCTCTTCGCCTAGTGTTCTGGAGCAAGAGGGTTCGACGAATGCTTTTGGGGACGGTCCGATTCGGTTGGCCTTGATCGGCTGTGGCGGACGTGGCACCGGTGCGGCTAGCCAAGCCTTGACGACCGCAGGGAAGGGCATGGGCGATGTGAAATTGGTCGCCATGGCCGATGCTTTTAGCGATCGTCTCGACGGAAGCTTGGCTCAATTGACCGACGGGCACGCTGGGCAAGTGGACGTGCCGGAGGATCGCCGCTTTACGGGCTTCGATGCCTACAAGCGCGCCATGGAGCAAGACGTTGACATGGTCATCCTGGCGACGCCTCCAGGATTCCGGCCCATGCATTTCGAACACGCTGTGAGCCTGGGCAAGCACGTCTTCATGGAAAAACCCGTCGCCGTAGATGGTCCGGGAGTCCGCAAAGTTCTCAAAGCAGCGGAAGCTGCCAAGCGGGCTGGACTAAAAGTCGGCGTTGGCTTGCAACGCCACCACCAGCAGCGCTACCTCGAAACGATAGGGCGTATTCACGATGGCGCTATCGGAGAGTTGACTCTCTTGCGTTGCTATTGGAATAGCTCCGGCGTTTGGGTCCGTCCGCGCGAAGTAGGTCAGACTGAGATGACCTACCAGATGCGCAACTGGTACTACTTCAATTGGCTTTGCGGAGATCACATCACAGAACAGCACATCCATAACTTGGACGTGTGCAATTGGATTGCTGGCGACTATCCCGTGGAAGCACAGGGACAAGGCGGCCGCCAAGTGCGTACTGGTATCGACCACGGCGAGATTTTCGATCACCACATGGTCGAGTACACCTACGCCAGCGGACTCAAGATGCTAAGCCAGTGCCGTCATATCCCCGGGTCGTCATCGAGTGTCAGTGAGCACGCCCACGGAACCCGCGGTACTGCAAACATCGGGGCGGGACGAATCGACAGCAAAGGTGGATGGAGCTGGCGCTTCCGCGAGGAGGAGGCCAATCCCTACCAAGTCGAACACGATGAGCTCTTCGCCGCCATCCGAACGGGTGCGGCTTATAACGAAGCGGAAAACGGAGCCAAGAGCACAATGACCTCGATCCTGGGCCGCATGGCAACCTATTCGGGGCAGACGGTGACTTGGGAAGATGCGATCGCCTCACAGCTCGATCTGTCACCGGCAATCTACGGCTTCGGCGCCGAGCCGCCCGTGCTGCCCGACGCAGATGGACGCTATCCAATTCCGACTCCGGGAGTCACGCGGGCCCTCTAGGCCACCAGAATTGAAACCCTTGCGATCCCTTCAGCTAGCTCTGGTCTTGATCATTGCTGCGGCCTTGCCGCCAGAAGCAAAGGGACAGGCGCAACAAGTGGATCGCCAAGCACTCGATCACTTCGAGAATCGCGTTCGCCCCCTATTTGCTGAAAAGTGCGTGCGTTGTCATGGCGCGAAAAAGCAGAAGGGCGGCTTGCGCTTAGACAACCCCGCTGCCATCCACCTCGGAGGTGAGGGCGGCGCGATCGTGGTTCCCGGCGACTTGGAAGGGAGCCGCTTGATCCAGGCCGTTCATTACCTCGACGAAGACCTCCAAATGCCGCCGCGTTCCAAGTTGGATGACGCATCCATCGTTGATTTGGAACGCTGGGTCAAAGCCGGTGCGCATCTGCCGGAAAGTCACGCGCCAACAGCGCGAGTTGAGCAGTTCGATTTCCAGGAGCGCATGAAGCATTGGTCGTTTCAGCCGCTGGCGACGCCCGAGGTGCCCACAGTGTCAAACACAGCCTGGCCAAAGAGCGATCTGGACCGCTTTCTGCTCGCCAGCTTGGAGGCCGCCGATTTAGAACCCGCAGAAGATGCGCAGGCTAGCGACTGGTTGCGACGCGTGAATTTCGCCCTCGTTGGTCTCCCTCCGACTCCCGCTGAGCAACGCGCTTTTGCGGCCGATTCGAGCCAGACGGCGAGGGCTGCCTTGGTGGATCGGCTATTGGATTCGCCGCAATATGGAGAACGCTGGGCTCGCCATTGGCTCGACCTTGTGCGTTACGCCGAGACCCGCGGGCACGAATTCGACTTCCCAATCCCGAACGCATGGCAGTATCGGGACTACGTGGTGCGCGCCTTCAACGCGGACGTTCCCTACGACCGCTTTCTCCGCGAACACGTGGCAGGTGACTTGCTCCCCACGCCGAGAGCCAATCTAGAGAGCGGATTTGATGAGTCGCTACTCGGTACGGCCTTTTGGTTCTTTGGCGATGGCGTTCACTCTCCCGTGGATATTCGCGCAGATGAAACTGATCGCGTGGCCAATCAAGTGGACGTTTTCTCGCGCGCCTTTCTTGGACTCACCGTGGCTTGCGCCCGTTGTCACGATCACAAGTTTGATCCACTTTCAGCGCGTGACTACTACGCCATCTCTGGATTCGTCATGGGGGGTAGCTATCGCCAGGCGCGCTTTGAGACCCTCGCTCGAGAAGAGAGCTTGGCCTCGGATCTTCATGAGTTGCAAGAGCGCCACAGTGCCCTTCTCCAGGCGGCACTTGGGCCCGCCTTGCAACAATCCGCTGAGGGCGCAGCCCTCTACATGGAGGCGGCCCGCGAATTCGTGAACGCGCCGCTCTCAGCAGTGGAAGACAGTATCGATTCGCCATCGGCTCCGCCCATCTCAGTCACAGCCGAAGAGCGTGGTTTGAGCGTGCAGCGCTTACAGGCTTGGGTGGATGCGTGGCAAGCTGCGCAGAGTCAAGCGACACATCCCTTGCATGCGAACCTTCAGCAGCAAGTGCCTTCGCGGGAGGTGGCCGACGACTCTTCAAATTCCGATGCGGCGCTAGCCGCGCTATTCGAGAAGCGCGGCGACGAAAGAGTGCTCCTGCAAGACGGACACACTGCCGGACGGAGCGCGCTCCCCATGGGAACCTTGATCCTCGGGAGCGATCCCGAGCATGCAGTCAGCGGACTGTTGGCGCATTCGGCCGTGCACTTTGGCAAGGTCTGGCAACGGCTCGTCGAAGATCCCGACAATCAAAGTGAGCCCTCGGATGCGATGGGCATCCTGCCGGGGCGCATGTTCCGCACTCCGACATTCGGCTTGAGCGGCGAGCGCTTGAGTGTTCTAGTGCGAGGCCAAGGTTTCGTTTACGCAGCGGTGGACTCTCATCGACTCGTGAAAGGTCCGTTGCACGCCGCGCTGTGCCGGAAGGTGGATACGGGTGGCGTCTTCCGCTGGATTGAGATCGATCTGGACGCCTACAAAGGTCACCGCACTCACCTGGAGTTCAGTCCCCGTTCGGATGCCCAGGTGACCTTCGCTGTTGCCGGCTACGTCCAAGGAGGCGGCAGCGGAATCGAGCCCTTCTCGATTGACTTCAGCGGAGCCTCCTCGCGTGTGTTCGGGGACGCCGTCGCCGCGCACTCGGATCGCAGCAGCGTCGATTGGATGCTGCAGAACCCCGGGCTCTTTCCATTGGAGAACGAAAGCTATCAGCGTGCCAGCGCGCAGTACGTTCGCGAATTAGAAGAGCTCTGTGCGGGACACGAATGGAGTTCACATACGGCACCTGTGATGTTGGAAGGCAGCGGTATCGATGAGATGCTGCTGCTACGGGGCAATGCGGGAACGCCGGGAGCTGTCGTTCCGCGCCGCTTCCTGACGGCGCTGGGCGGTGAAAATGACGATCCCATTCAGATGGGTAGCGGCCGGCTCGCGTTGGCTCAACGCTTGACCGATGAACAAAACCCCTTCGTTGCGAGAGTTTGGGCTAACCGTATCTGGCACTACCTTTTTGATCAGGGCTTGGTGGCGAGCGTAGACGACTTTGGAGCCATGGGGGAAGCGCCCAGCCATCCCGAGTTGCTCGACTTCCTTGCGCGCAAACTCATGCAGGATGGATGGTCCACCAAGGCCATGGTCAAGCGTCTAGTTCTGTCGCGAGCCTTTGGGATGTCGAGCCGTGAGAATCCGCGAGCTTCAGAACGCGATCCCGAAAACCGGTTGTTGCATCGCATGCCCGTGCAACGGCTCGACGCAGAATCCCTGCGCGACGCAATCTTGGCCGTGTCGGGGAGTTTGGACGATTCTCTTGGCGGCCCGAGCGTTCCGCTGTACCTGACAGCGTTTCACGAGGGACGTGGGAAACCGTCGCAAAGCGGTCCATTAGACGGCGCCGGTCGTCGGAGCTTGTACCTCTCCGTTCGCCGCAACTTCCCTGTGCCCTTCCTCGGCGTATTTGACTTTCCCAACCCGGCCACGACCATGGGCCGCCGAGGTAATTCGAATGTTCCGGCCCAATCCTTGACGCTCTTGAACGATCCCTTTGTGCAAGGCGAAGCTCGCCGATGGTCCCAGTCGCTGCTTGAAGACTCGCCCGCTGACACGCCCGAGGAGCGGCTGATGCACTTGTACATCAAAGCCTTGGGGCGCCACCCGAATGCCGATGAATCAAGAATGGCGATCGAATTCATCGAGCAGCAGACTAGCGCGGGTGGCACCTCGCTCGAGGCCTGGACCGCTTTGTGCCATGTGCTCTACAACACAAAAGAATTCCGCTACCTACGATGAGTCATTCGAATCCCGCGCATGTGAATAGGCCCCCCGCGCTCTTCCAGGAACTCCACGCGGCGCGCCGCGGGCTCAGCCGACGAGAGCTGCTCTTCGGTGGCGCCCAAGGCTTTGGCGCCCTGGCCCTGAGCGGCCTCTTAGCCGATCGATCCTTCGGAGCGAGTGCTTCGACGGCACAGTCACTCGCAGATTTGCACCACCCTGCGAAAGCCAAGAGTGTGATCTTCCTCTACATGGATGGCGGCCCCTCGCAAGTGGACACCTTCGATCCGAAACCGCGTTTGGATCGCGAGAACGGACAGCCGATCGGAATGAAGATCCCCAAGACGCAGTTCGATGACGTCGGCAACGTTCTCCGCTCTCCCTGGAAGTTCAAAAACTACGGTGAGTCGGGACTGCCCGTGTCCGAGCTCTTTCCACACGTTGGGTCCTGCGCCGATGACTTGTGTTTGGTGCGCTCGATGACCTCCAAGTTTTCCGAGCACACCTTTGCCAATTACTTCCTGCACACCGGCCACGGACTCCAAGGGCGGCCGAGCATGGGCGCGTGGGTGACCTATGGGTTAGGCACCGAGACGCAGAACCTACCGGGCTATGTGGTCCTGAACGGTGGACTCACTCCGCCCGGTGGTAGCGACAATTTCGGCAGTGGTTTTTTGCCCGCTGCTTTTCAAGGATCGATATTCCGAGCGGGTGCCAATCCTGTCGCCAACGCCCAAGCTCTAGAGGCGTCGCCGAAACTGCAGCGCGCGAAGCTCGACTTACTCAAGCGTCTGGAAAGTCAAAGCGATCTCAACCAAGATCGTCAGGTGGAAGCTGCAATCCTGAACTATGAGCTGGCCTTCCGCATGCAAGCGGCCATCCCTGAGCTAACCGACCTGAGCGGCGAGTCCAAAGCGACCAAAGCGCTCTACGGCTTTGATACCGAATTCAAACACACCCAAAGCTACGCTCGCCAATGCTTGCTCGCGCGCCGCATGGTGGAACGCGGCGTGCGCTTCATTGAATTGACTTGTCCGGCGGCGGGAGGGGATCGATGGGATCAACACGATACGCTTAAAGCCGGCCACGAAAACAATGCGCGAGCTGTGGATCAGCCCATCGCCGGGCTACTCAAGGACCTCAAGTCGCGCGGGCTACTCGAATCGACTCTAGTCCTTTGGGCTGGAGAATTCGGACGTACTCCCATGGCTCAGGGAGTCGATGGCCGAGATCACAACCCCCACGGTTTCACCATTTGGATGGCGGGAGGAGGGGTGCGTGCTGGGACGGTCTACGGCGCCACGGATGACTATGGCTACTACGCAGTTGACGGCAAAATGACCATGTACGACCTGCACGCAACCATCTTGCACCTGCTCGGCGTGGATCATGAACGTTTGACCGTGCGCTTTAGCGGACGTGACATGCGCCTGACCGATGTGCATGGAGAAGTCGTGCGCGAGCTTCTCGCCTAGTTCGCAGTACGGCTCCGCATTGCGGCGCGCAACATAGCCAGACCCGTGATGAACACCACGACCACCACCAGCCAGCGGAGCGTATCAAGAGGCAGAGACTTGACGATCAACACGGCGATGAGCACCCCGGGTAGGCCTCCGATCGTCAGCCCCAAGCTGGGGCGCAAGGCGCAGGCTTCATCGCGCAGGAAGCGCGTGCTAGCCACGGGCATCAAAAACGCGCAAGCGCCCATCATGATCGGAAAAGCTGCGATTGGGTTCATGCCGAGTAGACTCACAAGCACCATGCATGGCGCATAAAGCCCGACGCCGATGGTCATGAGTGCACCCAGTATCGCGATGCCGACACATCCAGCAATCAGCGTCATGCCCTCGAGGGCTAGCGCTTCGGCACCACTTGGTTTTCCGAGCACTTGGAAGCCGCCCATGAAGAGTGCGGCCAATAGCAAGGCAATGCCCATACCGAGCTGAACCTGTGCGCGCGGTAACTTCGCGACCCGACCCGCGCCAAACCAAGCACCGACGATTGATGCGACGATCATGCTGATCAGGGTCAGCGGTTCCACCTCGACACTTTGAATGAAGAGCAGCCCCATCAACATCACAGGTAGGCTGTGTCCGACATTCATCGTTCCGGGAATGAGTTCGTCCGGGACCATCTTGCTCGTCCGAAACCAAACGGTGGTGGGGGCGAAGTTGCCAATCCCGAGCGAGTCGAAGAAATTAGTAACGAACCCGATGAGCGCCTGGTGCGGGCTCGGAATCCAATCGCCTTTGCGAGAGCGCGATTTGCCGATGGCCCTCACGAAGACGATCAGGTAATAGGCGGCTAGTACGATTAGGGCGATGAGGAGTGCAAACTTCATGGGCGGCATCGGGCCGATCTCTTGAGTTGGAGGACCAAGGCAGTCATGAGGGTAGCTCCAGCCCCAACCCTTTTCGCCGCGCGACCGAGTAGATCGCGCTCGCGGCCTGCAGATCGAAGAGCGCCATGCCCACCGACTTGAAGAAGGTCGTTCCGAACTCGCCGCGCTGTGGTTCGTCACCCCCGGCGATCAAGGCTCCCAATGTTTCGATCTGTTCCCGCTGTAATCGGTCCGCAGCAAGTGGAATGGCAAGCTCCCCAGACTCGACCACAGCATGGGGGGTGTCGACCCAGACCTTGGCCGTTCGCTCAAAAATCGCATCGGGGTATTCACGTACCGTTGGCTCAAAGGATCCCATGGCGACGCAGTGTTTGCCTTCGTAGAGCTTGGGGTCATTGGGCAAAATCGGCTGACGCGCGCTGCTGGCCGTGATCAAGACTTGGCAGTTAGCCATCAACGATTCGATGGAGCTGGCCACTGATACATCTACTTGTGGAAGCTCTACGGCCAGCCTGTTTTGCAGTTGGTCTGCCGAGCTTTGGCTTCGCGAAAATAAGAGCACTCGGTCGAAGTCCGCTGCGGCACAAGCATGGCGGACTTGATCAAAAGCTTGGATGCCGCAGCCGACGAGACCAAGCACACGGGCGCCGGGTGGCGCCAAGTGTCGTACGCTGACGCCGGTCACGGCCCCAGTGCGAATGGCTGTGACCGTTTGCCCATCCAAAATGGCAAGCACTTCGCCGGTCTTCGGACAGTTGAGTACGACTAGGCCATTGATGGCCGCAAGTCCACGCCCGCGATTCCCCGGATAGACGCTGATTAACTTTGTCGCCAGGGCCGCATCGGTTTTGCAAGGCATCAAGAGCAGGATGTTCCCTTGACCTCCGCAGTCCATGTTGAGGCGCATAGGCATCTCAAAGTTTCCCTCCTCCGCGATGGCGAGGGCCTCTTCCACCGAATCCATTGCGGCCTCAGGCTGCAGGCAGGCGCGAACATCCGCAGCTTTCAGGTAGAGCATCGAGAGTCCAATTCGGCTTCAATGGCGAGAGATGTCGGCGTGACAGACAATCCGCCCAAGCCCGTGCAACGGACTTCGCAAGGCATTTGGCGCCCGATTTTGTCCATGGCGTGAATCACCTCGTCCAAAGGGATCACTGCGTCAAAGCCGGACAAGGCCATGTTGGCACAGGACAGCGCGTTGCTGGCTCCTAGCACATTGCGACCGAGACAGGGGACTTCGACGCGCTTGGCCACGGGGTCGCAGATCAGTCCCAGCATGTTTTGTAGAGCCATGGATGAAGCGGAGAGAGCTTGCTTGAGCGTTCCGCCCGCCATGCCAACCAGCGCGGCAGCGGCCATTCCCGAGCCCGCCCCGCATTCCGCTTGGCAGCCGGCCTTCTCGGCCGCAAAAGTCGAATGGGTTGCGATGAAGATGCCGATCATGCCGGCGGCCAACATGCCCTTGGTCATCTCGTCAATAGAGAGTCCGTTGGTCTTGCCCGCGCCCAAAACTGAACAAGGCAAAGCTGCGCAGGCTCCGGCGGTTGGAGCTGCGACGATCACTCCCATGGAACTCTTGACTTCCATCATGGCTGTCGTTTGCAAGATGATTTCGTTCAACATGCCTGCCTCCAGCAAGGCGCCCGCACTCTTCTTCTCCGCGAAATTAGCACTCTGAATGCCTAAGATTCGATCTTTATACTCGGTTCCTTTCAGTCCGATGCGCACGGACTCTTGTAATAGAATCACGATGTCGCGCATGCGGCCAAAGGCGTCTTCACGATCTAAGGCGCCACGAGCGCACTCATAGTCGAGGGCTAGTTCCCAGAGATTCAAACCACGCTCCGAGTTGTAGTCGAGCATTTCAGCAGCGCTGGCGAATGGTAGCTTCATATCCGCATGGCTGGCAACGGGCAAGACTCTTTCCAACTCCATCCAATCACAAATTGGATATTGGCTCTGCAGTAGCTCGCGCGAGGCACTGTCCAAGAAACGTTGCGACTTGACTTCGATGGCACGGCCAGCTCCCCTGAGATGAACCTCGTTGGGAGAAAACTCAGTGCCGAGCCGTTCGACGAGCGCCGTCGAATCGCCGTCGACCATGATGAGCGTTTCATGGCAATCGCCCGACAGCGAAAGCTCGATGCCGTCGATCGCGAGCACTTCAATCATGCCACCGCCGATGGAGTCCGCGAGCAGGGTGTGCTCTCCACGACTGTTGCTGAGAGTTAGCTTGTAGATGTTGGGACTGGTCGTCGGGAAGTCATTGATCTCGATGCGCAGGTCGATGGTTGAGTCACGCATAGCCTCGACGTAACCCAGCAGCTTTTCGTCCGTCAACTCCCAGCCCAGGAGCCCGCCGAAGAGCCCCATGTCGGTACCTTGACTCGTGTGCGTAGTTGCTAGCGCTCCCTTAGACTCGAACTCAACCAAGACCTTGTCGATCTCCCCATCCATCATGGATAGGGCGAGTCGCCCGATTCGAAGGGCCGCAGCACAGTGCGAGCTGGAGGCCCCGCGCATGATCGGACCGATGACGTCATTGAATATGCTCGGTTGGTTATCACTCATGCCTCCTACGATACCGCGCGGAGCAGCAATTCAGCAATACCGGCAATGCGGAGTCGCACCTAACGGGTGAATGCGAGGAGGCAAAACTCGGTCCTAGACTCAATATGGAGTCGTACCACTCATTCCATTGCAGGATGCCTTTCAAGGGGCGCGGCAGTAGTTCCCGCAATACGAGATGTAGAAGTAGCTACACTAGTCCCCATGAGAAGTCCGATCGCCGCTTGCTTACTTGTATTCGCAACCTTCGCACAATCCACGGATCTCTGGATCACCGGAGGAAAGCTCTTCGACGGGCTTTCCGCAGAGGTGCGCACCAATGTTGGAGTCCACATTCGAGATGGGCGCATTCGCGATGTCGACCAAGCAGCACCGGAGGGCGCCAACATTTTGCGCCTCGAAGCGGACGAAACCCTTCTCCCCGGCTTTATCGATCTGCACGCTCACCACGCGATCGATCTCTTTGAACGCGGTCGGCGCGATGAGACCCGCGGCTATCCGGCCATTTTCTTGGCCAACGGAGTCACGAGTGTCTTCCCTGCGGGCGAAGTCAATCCCGAGGACATGCGTGCTCTGCAACTCCGCCTCGAACAAGGCGAACAAATCGGTCCGCGCCTGTTCCGTTCCGGTCCCTACTTCGGTACCTGGCGCAAAGGCTGGGATCGAAAGATAAGCGCAGAAGCTCTGCGGGCTGAGGTAGACAGTTTAGCTGCAGAAGGTGTCACCGGTCTCAAAGCCAAAGGCATCACTCCCGAGCATCTAAAGATTCTCGTGGAGCGCGCCCACAAACATGGCTTGCGAGTTACAGGTCACTTGGATTCAGGCTACCGCAACTCGGTCAATCCGCGCGATGCCATTGCGCTGGGTATCGATCGGATCGAACATTTTCTGGGTGGCGATCAGATGCCAGCCAGCCGGTCGGCCTACGATTCACTCATGGAGTTCGATGTCAAGGCTCCGGCCTTCAAAGCCATCTGCCGGACCTTTATTGATAAGGGTGTCTATTTCGATGTGACTCTCTCCGCGTTCGGGTATTACGGCGAACGCGATCCGGAGGTCTACACACCATGGGAAGATGAACGCAGTTTCTTCACGCCCTACGTCCGCGAGTTAATCGCTAACCGGCCCGCGCGCCCGCCGATGAAACTCTTCGAACAGATCTACTGGAAGAAGCGCGAACACCTGTTGGCCTTCTACGAACTCGGCGGTGGTCCCTGGATAACAGTTGGCACCGACCATGCGAGTTGGGGCGACTACTTGTCCGGTTTTGGGTTTCACCGCGAGCTGCATTGCATCGTGCTGGCAGGCTTGCCCGAACACGCTGCGTTGCGCGCCGCTACCATCAATGGTGCCCGCGCCTTGGGCGTGGATGATCGCTTAGGCAGTTTGGAGCCAGGTAAATTAGCGGATTGCATCGTCGTGCGCGGAAACCCACTGGCCGACATCACGGTGACGCGGCGCGTGCGCTGGGTTGTTCGAGGTGGCGTGGTCCACGACGCGGAGAAGCTGTTGGAATCGTCGCGCGGGACGCTCGGTCCGGCTAGCGAGGATGAAGTGAACGATTGGTAGACGGCGACTCCGTAGTGCCGAAACCCGGTCCTAGGCCAAGCGTGGCCCATTGAACAAGTAACTCTCGGCTCCGAGATGCTCTTGCGCTTGAGGGCTGGGGTCATCCGGGTAGACTGAAGCCAAGGACCTACAGCTAACACCGCACGAATCAGAGCACCTTATGTCGATCCGCCGTATGACTTGCTTGGCCTTCCTGGCCATCCCTCTTTGCTCCAGTGCGCTCGTGGCTCAGTCGAACTCCGAGACTTGCCTGTCGCCGCAACTTGCCTTCGGAGGGGAGAATGGGACGCCGGTGATGGCGACCCAAGCAATCGCTGTAACGGACAGCCTTGTCGTTGGGGATGTTCACCTTGAGGTAGCGATCGAGCATGACTGGGTTGGGAACATTGCCTTGGAGCTTACGTCTCCAATGGGGACGACGGTGATGCTTCAATCCAATACTGGTGGAGACGCTGATGATCTCCGGGTGATCTATGCGGATACTGGTGTTGGCTACGGCTCGGTCCCGTTCTCTTTTGGGTGTTACATGCAACCGGCTGGAGACGGAAATACGGCAATGCTGGACTTCGCCGGTGAGAATAGCGTTGGCACCTGGACGTTGGCGCTCAGCGACAACTACCCAAGCAACGCGGACGGACTGCTTGAGTCTATTTGCCTGCGCCTCTTTAGTGGACCCGCTGTTATCCCCGATCCCATCCAGGATCTCCTATGCGATCCAACCGCTGACGGAGCACTTCTCTCTTGGGCTCCCGGATCGTATGACACGGTGGAATTGTCCATTGATGGTGCGCCGCCCATCTCTATTCCAGGAAGTTCCACGTCCTACTTGGTAGGGGGATTGAATCCCGGCAATGGTGTGGAACTTTCAATCGTGGGGGTCATCGTCGCAGGCGCACCTGCCTGCCCGGTCACCTGCTTGATCTCCGCCCTCGGGACGCTACCTGAACCGCGTACTGGAAAGGTTGTGCTGGTGATCATTGATGGGTTGCGCTACTCCGATGGTCTCGGGGATCCGACGGCGCAGAATGTGCCGCAGATGGCCTCGCTTGCGACCCAAGGAACGCTGATTGCTTCCTTTCTCAATGGCGTGGACACGCACACCAAGCGCGCTATTCCTGCGATTGAAAGTGGTTCGTGGGCGGAACCGATTCAGTTCTTTGATCCCGCTTGCAATGCGATGAGCCAGCACGCAGCGCGGCCCACCATTCACGAGTATTTCCGCAAGCAGTTGAATCGCCCAGCGACTGACTCGCAGTACATCGTCGGGCCATTTTGCCCCTGGCGTGGCAGCTTTGATCCGTCATATGGTCCAGACTATTGGCCTACATGGGTGGCGACTGCTGGCGGTACTGATGATGAGAGCTGGGCAACTTGTCAGCAAGTGCTGGCCACCGATGCCCCGACGTTGACGACGTTCTACCTTTCTGATGTCGATAGCGCGGGCCATTCCGGAGACTTTGGCAGCTACATTGCAGCGGTTCAGAATGCCGACAGAATCGTCGGAGAGCTTTGGGCTTGGTTGCAAGCAGACCCGCAATATATGAACCAAACTACGGTGGTGGTCACCAATGATCATGGTCGCCATTGGTTTGACTTCCAGGGCCATGGAGACGATTGCTCTGGGTGTCAGACGATTCAGTTGCTGGCCATAGGCTCGGGGATCAAAGCGGGCTTCGTTTCCACCGAGCAACGGACCTTGATCGATATTGCACCTACAATCGGCGCACTGCTTGGATTCCAAGCTTCGTTCGCAGACGGGGATGTGATGACCGAAATCTTTACCCCCTTTGCTCTCGCTGGATTTTGCTTTGGTGACGGCAGCGCAGCTGCTTGTCCGTGCGGCAATGGGGGGGATGGAACCGTGGGGTGCGCCAATAGTTCAGGATTTGGAGCTCGCCTCGACGCGAGTGGCCTGGGTTCGGTTTCCAATGACAGCCTGGTGCTCTCTGCGAGCGGAGTCTCGCCCAGTCGACCCGGCCTTTTCTTTGAAGGACAAACGCTGCACAACGCCGGGCTTGGTGTTGTCTTTGGCGATGGACTGCGCTGTGCTGGGGCGCCTATCCGGCGCTTGGACATTGTCTTTTCCGATGCGGATGGTCTTGCACAATCTACGTCTGCAATCTCGCTTTCCAGCAACCTACAGGCCGGAGACAGCCGGGCCTATCAGTACTGGTACCGCGACGGCCGTGGCGCACCCTGTGGGAGTAGTTTCAACCTGACGAACGGTTTGCTGCTCACCTGGTTGCCCTAGGCAATACGGCGTCGCACTCTGTATTGACGCGCGTCTTGCGCTCAGTGGGGGACTTCGCGAGATCCATCCGCGAATTGCAGAGTCTCGACTTCACTCAAGCTGTCCTGGCCATCTCGGTTCGCCTGTTTGTCCACCACTCGCAAGACACCTTCAACCGTTAGGAGTTCGTACTCCGCGGCTTTCCCTTCGAAGGCCGCTGTGTCGCGGCCGGGTCCACCGACGATCGAATCGTCTCCCGCACCTCCGCGCAACCAATCATCTCCTTTCCCTCCCTCGAGGAGGTTGTCCCCCCCATTGCCCTTCAGTCGGTTGTCCCAATCGTTGCCGAGGAGCGACGCATTCGCCTTGCCCCTCAGCTCGACACGCGTCAGGTGCTGCGACTTGTGCGTGTACACCAATTCCGCGTCAAAACGCATCGAGAACTGACCTTCAAAATCTAGGGGTAGAAAGGCCGTGTACGTCAGATGCGGCGGCAGGAAGTCTTCGATCAAACCAAAGCCGACGGGATCCACCGCGAGCAGCTTGGCGCGCGTGTTCGCTCCGTAGTGACCGAAGTGGGAGGTGCCCGCCGGAAGGTCCTCCGGCTCTAAGAGCTCGCCCTCATACAAGGTTGGAGGACGCGCCCAGAGATCCAAGTAGTTGTCGTAGGCTGCGGCAAAGTATTCGTTGCGGTGGTTCTCGGGTTCATCCTCTGGCCAGGGATCCCACAATTCGCGCTTGGCGAGAGCGAGATTGGCCTTGTGCAAGGCCTCGTCGTATTCGGGCAAGACCGGGCGAATACCGTAGTCGTGCACGAGGTGCAGAACCTCTTCGAAGGCGGCATCGCGCGTCCGATGCGCTAGGTAGTCCCTGTCCCCCTCGGCCGGGCACTCATTGGCCCGCAAGTCTTGTATGCCCAGCTCGAGCTCCCCTAACTCGCCGCGTAGGGCAAGCTCCATGTCACGGCTGGTGTTGAACAGTGCGAGGGTCGCGCGGCGCGCCGCCATCGCTTCAGCGACAGGCCCCTTGTCGGCGCCGTAACGCGTTCCCGGCGCGTTCGTCAGGAGATGTTCGAGCACACCACGCGCGTGCAGGATTTGGTCCGCGCTCCAGCCGTCCTGCGCCAGGATGTGAATCGGCGCACCGCTCGGCGTGAGCACTTGGGTGTAAGACACGAAGGTCTTGCGCAGAGCGCGGTGCACGGAATCGGGCAAGGGCACGATACCGAACTCCCCGGCGCTGACATCGATCACACCGA
The DNA here is from genome assembly GCA_047639675.1 of Planctomycetota bacterium. Taxonomy (GTDB): domain Bacteria; phylum Planctomycetota; class UBA1135; order UBA1135; genus JABACD01. The sequence goes on from JBLIOI010000046.1 coordinate 21,869, forward strand.
TCGGATCGAGCCCCTGTGGTAAATCAGGAACCCAGGGCTCCTGAGAGAGGGCGCTCAACAATGGAACCACGCAGAGTAAGAGTGACAACATGGAGCTAGCCTACCCTCAAAGATGGATGGATACCAAACGCCCGCAATCTTGGGCAATGCGGCAGGCTGAGAAGGCCGGTCTCCGACGCCGTCGTGTTTGCACGCGCTGGAGATGAAGCTGTCAATGGGAACAGCACATTCCAAACATCTCATCAAAGGAGGCCAGCCATGCAACCGGCTATCACCGCCAACTTCCTCCTGACCATCGGTCGTGACCTAGGAAGCGCAAACACTCAGTGCGCTGTCTACGGAACTTGTGGAAATCGACTCGAGGAACGCAATGTGACGACCAATCGAGAACAATGCATCGTCCTTCTCCGACCAGGTGCCGGTGCTTAGATTTAGCCTGCCCTCATGCGGAACCAAGGTCTTCGCCAAAACGTGTCGAGGCTTAGTCTCTACTGCGCTTCGGTTAGCCATGAATCCAGTCTTGGATTTAATTCAATGCCTCAATGAAGGGAACGCCAACCCCGCGAACCCGCCCGTCCTGGTGACTGCGAACGGTGTTCTAGGGCATTTGACCCTGAGTCTGCGATAGCAGCCCTGACCGGTCGGACCTCTTCATCTACCGGGCAACCATGCAATGGCCCAGAGTGCGAGCAGAGGCGTACGGTTAACGGGTACGGCAATCCTTTGGCGGTCGTAGAAGCGGGCTGGAATCTGCCCTCTCGGCATTGGCAAGAAATTAGTTCGACCCTCTTGACCCAAAGAGCCTTCTCACAGACGGCTCCGTATTGCGATTGATGATGCGATACCAGCTTCCGGGCCGATCTACTCCGGGTCTTCGTGCCATGCATGACAGACTTGCGGGGGGGGGGCTTCGGGTGCGCGCTTACCTTCGAATTGTAATGGTTGTGTATGCTGCGCGACTCTGTATTGCTAAGGGTACCTATCCGCATCCAAGACTCGGTCTCTCACGAACATCAAGCTGAACGAAATACATGACTCCAGCAGAGGACGGACAAACGTGAAGCTACCCGAAGCCATTCAGAATCTTGTCAATCAGATCGTGACCCTAGAAGAGAACGGCCTGCGTATACGGCCCCTCAGCGACATGCGGAGTAGGACTCTGGTTCCCATCCGCATACCCGTGACCTTGCTCGAAGGCAAGAGCTTGCGGTTGAAGGCATGACACCCGTCTACCTGGTACTAGGAGCGGCTGGCGGCATTGGATCGACCCTATGTCGCCAGCTCTCCGCTAGCGGGGCGAGTCTCGCGTTGGCGGGGCGTAACGCCAATTCCCTGCAGGAGCTAGGGGACGAGCTGGATGGCTCCGTACACGTCGTAGATGCAACCTCCATCGACGAGGTTCAAAGTGTCGTAGAAGACGTTGTCGAGCAGCACGGGCGCCTGGATGGGATCGTCAATTGCATCGGATCGATCCTCCTCAAGCCCGCCCACCGCACCTCCACTTTGGATTGGCGCCGCACTATAGCCTCCAACCTCGACACTGCTTTTGCCACCGTGCGCGCTGGGACCTCGGCCATGCTTCGAACCGGCGGCTCGATCGTCTTGATTTCTTCAGCTGCTGCTCGTCTTGGGCTTCCCAATCACGAAGCCATCGCGGCCGCCAAGGCGGGCGTCGAAGGTCTGGCCCTTTCGGCCGCGGCTTCTTACGCACGACGAGGGATTCGAGTGAATGTGGTTTCGCCAGGTCTAGTGAGAACGCCACTCTCAGAGCCACTGACCAACTCTCCTGCCACGGAAAAGGCCTCGATCGCCATGCACGCCCTGGGCCGCCTCGGAGAACCAGAAGACGTGGCCAGCGCGATAGCGTGGCTCCTCGATCCAAGACAGTCCTGGGTCACTGGTCAGGTCATAGGGGTTGATGGCGGTCTTGGGTCGCTTCGCAGCTGACAAGTTCTCCAACTCTGGACCCTCGGCCTCCGGAGGCGCAGGACTTCTAGTCGTCGTTGCGCGATAGTTCTTGGGTTGGCCTGATCTGGTTTGACCGAAGGGTTGGGGCACAGTGACGGCCACGTGCACATCCGGAGGCATGCTCGTCCGCGGCGACCAAATCGCCAAAGCATCGACCCATGAACCTCTCGAGTCTGGTCAACTCACTACGGACGCGGCTCACTGGACACTGGATCGCTGAGTCTCGAGCACGCGCTCAAGCACGCCGCGCTCACCGTCCAGCCGCACACGCTCGCCGTCCACCAGTGCGGCAAAGACGCCGGGGCAATTGACGATCGCTGGCTTGCGCGCCTCGCGGAGCAGAATCGAAGCGTGCGAGAGCTCGCCGCCCAGTTCGGTCACGACGGCGCCGACGCGACCGAAAACAACGCTCCATGAAGGCTCGAGCGCGGGCACGACCAGTACCGTCTGCGCGTCGAGCAGGGGGCGGTCGAGGCGCGACTCTAATTGAAGCAACTCGATCAAATCCTTCGCGCGCTGCACGCGGCCTTCAAAACTCGCCTTTGAGAGCGCCACGCCGCGAAAGACTCGCGTATCACTCGGTTCGGCCGCGCCATCCGGGGGAGATTCGAGTGAACGCTCGATCGCCGAACGAGTTGCGGTCGTCGGAAGCTCGATCTTCGTGAGACGTTCGAGCTCCGCCTTGCGCGCGACTAGGTCCGGTCGCGAGCTATGATCAAAGTCAGCGTGCTCCAGGAGGAAAACGTCGGACAAGCGTTCGAAGCCTTCGTTCTTTGCGGCCTCCAACACGGAGGCCCGTAAGATTTCCCACACGCGCATCAAATCGTCCCGGAACGCCTCGCGTTTGCGATCCAGCGCGAATAGCAGCCCACCGCCCGAAGGGCTAGTTGTGTCGGGGCGAGTCTCCGGGGCCGACGAACCGCCAGCGCCCATAAGATCAGTGAGCAGGATCTCGCGCAGCTCCGCGAAGCGCGGCCGCGCGGGGTCGCTCTCGAGCGGTCCGCGATGTCCGAAACGTGCGATCCAGTCATCGAGCTCATCACCCAGCTGTTCCGGATCGACGGAACGCAGGGCGTCATAGGCATTCATCATCTCCTCGGTCTTTACCCGCGCGCGTCCGCGAATTCCGAGCGCTCGACGGACCCGTACCACGCCCGTCAACGCGCCGTTGATTGCGAAGTTGGTACGCAGTGCGACGCCGAGTCCTAAGACTGTCACGTCGAACAGTTCGCGCACGCTCTTCGCTTCGCGCACTTGCTGCTCGAGCTTCGACAGCTCGCGTGTTGAATGGAAGACAGTCAGCATATTCTTCAACTGCAGCCGGAGGAGTCGCGGCGCCTTGCACAGCATGCGCCAGAAGTCGATACGCGCGTCAAGCGGCCCCTCGGACTCGCCGCCGACACCCTCGGTGACGAACGTGCGCGGCAGACCCCAGTGGTCCATCAGGCGGAAGAAGAACGTGAAATTGAGCCAGGAACGCCCGGCGACGGTCAGCGCGTAACGCTCGTTCCAACGACCGACTTCGGGATCGATCTCGACAAAGTAATCGAGTGCACTCGCGCCGGCGAGCTCGAGCGCGCTGACGATCCAGGGGCTGGGAGGATCGCCGAGGATCTCGCGGTGATTCGCCAGCGATAGCAGAGGATCGCGTCGTACCTCGAAGCGCGCGGGGCGTGCCTGCAACAGCGTAAAGCTGTCGCCATCGCGCAAGAACTCGACGTCCAGCGCGGCGCCGCTCGCGAGTTCGCGCCGATAGACGCGACTCAAGCGACCCAACCAATTCGAGAAGGGATCGCCACGTCGCAGATGGCCGCGCTCGACCATGCCGCGCTCGCTACCCGCGGTCAGCTTGCGGTTGCCTTCCGTTGCAGTGGTGCACTCGAAGGAAAAGCCGTCGAAGAAGACTACGCCGCCAAGTTCTGCGGTGACCAGCGGCTGCACGAAGACCGCGCCGAGCGAAACGCCGCTCGCATCCCTGGGTAGCGACTCGACGACCTCACGCAGAGCCGCCTGGAACGCTCCGGCTTCGAGGACCTCGCGCGTGACAAACTGACCGGCGGCCGTTCCATTGTCGCTGTCCTCGGTCGGTGACGCTGAGCGAATGATCCAGGGTGCCTGGATCCTGTTCGGTGGTTCGCTGCGTTCGATATCTAGATTCGCGGCGTGCACCCAGACCGTCGGCGGTACACTCAGGCCGGCGAGCGCTGCGCGCCGCAGATTGAACAGCTTCGCTATGTGCGGCTCACGAAAGCGCACCAGCTTTTTCCAAAACATCGCTTACCTCCCGGGTCCAGCCCTCTGGATCGTCGATCATCGGATAGTGACCCCAGCCCGCGAACCGGCGCAGCTGAAATTCGAAGTTGAGGGCGCGTTCGGTCACGCGTAACTCTTCGGGTCCAACCACGTGGTCGTGCTCGCCCCACCATGCCTGGATGTTCGCGAGGGCCGGTGGGTTCCCGATCAACTTCTGTTCGAGGTGGCGCAGTAGCGCGGGCGTGAGCCAGCGGAACCAGTTCTCGAAGGCCCTCGCGTCGCGGTAGCCCTCGAAGAAGCGCTCCAGGAATTCGGGTGAGCGCTCACTGTTGAGGTGCTTCGCGGCAAAGCGAGCTCGAATGAGCTTGTTCCCGAATGCAAAGGCAAGCAATCGCGGCATCGGTCCGATCCGCATGATGCGTGGGAACCAGCGTTGCTCGAGTCCCCACAATACGCCGCCTTGGAGAACGAGCGGCCAGTCTTGCAGCGAACCGCGCGCGCGCAGTGCCAGCGCTACTAGCGCGCCGATTCCCGTGGCGTAAACTAGTCGGATGTCGTGCTTGCTCGCGATGCGCCGCGTCTGGCTCTCGAGCGACTCCAACAATGCGTCGAAGGTCTCGACGCTCGCATACTCGAGAACGACCAGCTCGAAGCGCTCCTCACGCTCCAGGACGGCTCGTACCGGTTCGAGTCGAACCGGGTCGTGACCGTTACCGGCCAAGAATAGTACCGCGGAACCGTGATTCACCCCGTGGCCTCCGCGAGGGTCTTGCAAGCGGCTGCGAGCTCGTCGTAGCGACGCGCAGATCCGGCATGTTCGTGAACGTGCGACCAGGCGACCTTGCCGCGGTCGACGAGGAACCAGCCCGACATGCGCATTGGATTGCCCACTGGCATGCCGACGATGTTCCCGCGTAGCGTCGCCTTGAGCCCCTCCCAGATTGGACCAGGACCGAACAGCTGCCCAACGGAGCCACTGCCGAGTCCGAAGGCCTCGTACAGCTCCTCGCTCTCGTCGGAGACGGCACGCGCCTCCGGCCAGCGGGACTCGAAGAATTTGCGCCCGTCCTCGAGACTTCCCAAGTGCACAAGCAGCACGGTCGGGAAGTGGGGGTTCTTGGAGCGCTGCTTCAGTTCTTCGATGTCACGCCGACAAAATGTTCAGCCGAAGTGTCGAAGGAAGACGAGCAGAGTCGGCGCTGGACCGAGATTCTCGGCGAGCGTCGCACCGGAGAGGTTTCGTCCCTCCACGCGCCGCTCAAGCACTTTCGCGGCAAGGGGCTTTAAGGTCTGAGTCATGGTGTGTTCTTTCGTTCTCGGGACGGGGTGGTGTGCAGAATATGAATCGGCTTCGAGGCGTTGGTGCATCCATTTTGCCTCTACCGTCGAACTGTTCGAGTGAGGGACCAGTACCGATGCAACCAATAGATTTATTACTAGCCCATGCGGCGGCGACTTGGGCCCTGGTAGGTCTGATCTGGATGGTTCAGATCGTTCAGTATCCTGGTTTCGCACACGTCGGGGCTACCGAGTTTGCCAACTTCCACGAACAGCACTTGAGTCGAATCACCTGGATTGTCGCATTCCTGATGGGGGCGGAGCTCCTGACCGGACTGGCGTTGCTGCTCGATCGACCGGCTGGGGTCTCGACGGCCTCGCTCTGGTTTGGAATGGGTCTAATCGGCGTCAACTGGGCCTGCACGGCCTTCGTCTCGGTGCCGCTACATGCCCGCTTGACCAAGCTCGATCGCACTGCGCAGAGCGCACTCGTGCGCACGAACTGGCTGCGGACGATCGCTTGGACGCTACGCGGAGCTTGGATCTTATTTGCGCTGCGTGCGGCTCTCGCAGCCTAAGTGCTGAGCCGCGGGGATCGACCGCTACTTCTATTGGCTGAGTTTGAGCAGGCGCTGCAGCTCGGGCTCCATGGCCTTCGCCCAGAGCTCGTAGCCCTTGGCGTTCGGGTGCAAGCGATCGGGCATGATCTCCACGGGGAGTTCGTCGGTTTCGCCCTTGAGGAAGGTCGCATTGATGTCCAGGAAGTGCGTGCGACCCGTGCTGCCGGACCAGCTTTCGAGCATGCGATTGGCGTCTGCGTTGATCTGCCGCAGTCGGTCACTTTGGTCCGCGCCCCGCGGGAAGATGGCCAGTAGCAGAACCTGCGTTTCGGGCAGGTTCTCAAGTAGCTCGGCGACAACCGACTGCACGCCGCGGGCAATCTCTTCGGCGCTGTCGCTACCCGAGTTGTTGGTGCCGATCATGACCACCGAGACCGCTGGGCGGATGTTCTTTATGTTGCCGTTTTGGATGCGCCACAGGAGGTGCTGGGTGCGGTCGCCACTGATGCCCAGGTTGACGGCCCCGCGCGGGGCGTAGCTCTCGTTCCAGACGGTGGCTCCTGCGCCCTCCCAGCTTTGGGTGATAGAGTCTCCAAAGAACGCGACACCGGTGCCGTCCGTCGCGCCGCGCTGGTTGAGCATGTTCTGACGCCCTCGCCACCAGCTATCCTCTCTCGGCTGGGGCACGCAGGTGCCCTGTATGCCCAGGTGTTTTAGGGCTAGGGCCGCGAAGTCGATCACGTCCGCTGCGCCGCGCCAGCTGGCCTCGCGCACGTGCGTGCTCGCGGCGATCTCAAAGACGGTGCGGCACTCGGGGATATTCGAGCCGTGGCTGGTTCCTTGGCCACCGTGGTCGGTGCCTACCATGATCAACCAATCCTCGAAGATCAGGTTCTTGCGCGCACGAAGCGCATCGAGGACCTGTCCGATCTCGGCGTCCACCGACTCGATCGCGGCGATGTACTCGGGCACTTCGGTGGAGTAGCCGTGACCATGGCCGGCTCCGTCCACGCCATCGTAGTGCAGGAACATTGCGCCGAGATCCTTACTCTCGTCGAGCAGCACCTCGCGTGCTGCAGCGGTCACGCCGGCTTCGCTATCCCTGTGCAACGATAGGTCTACCTTGCCCTCGGTGAGGTGCTTGTGGATCGGGAGCCAGTGTGAAATGGCCACCGTGTAGGCCTCGGGGCGGGCGCTCTCCAGCTGCCCAATCCATGTGGGCCATTCTTCCTTCTTGCTGTTCTCAAAGGAGTTGTCCGTCACGCCATGCAAGGTCATGCGCGTGCCGGTGAGGATGCTTGTCCAGGCCGGCCCAGAGGAAGTGATCGAAGTGGTGCGTGCCTCAAGCGTCAACTTGCCGTGCTCTATTAGGAGATCCAAGTTCGGTGTCTTGGCTGCCATCAGCGCATCGGGTCGCACCCCATCCAGTCCGATCATCAGGACCTTGGCTTGGGGTTGAATCGTGCGCTCCTGGGGAAGCGGGCCAAGGAGGGCAAGGAGTAGCAGTGTGAGCATGGTCATTGTTGGGGGTTTAGGGTTGCGCTCAACCCGGGCCTCTATAATGCCCCTCCGCTCGCTCCGTGCAATACAGCAATGCCGAAGCATGTGTCTCGGGTCGGTACCCTTTCTACCGGCTAAGCAAGCAAGCGATTAGGATTGGTCTGACTCCGGACATTCTCACTTATGTCGAGTCTATGACTCTCCTCCGGCGCTGCTGAGGGTGTACGGCCCCGTATTGCCTGTTGCCACAATAAACAGTCGCTTGAAGGGAAACCCAATTCAAGCTCTGGGGTACATTGCGTTGTCCATTGAGTTTCTCTCACTGGCGAGCCTCGCATCTCAAACGAAATCTGGAACCATGCAGCTATCCGCATTCGCTTTGTCGCTCCTTCGCCCCGTCCTAGGGATCGTTCTCCTGTAAGTGAGTTTGTTCACAGGAACCACTCTTGGGCAAGACTAAATTGCGTCATGGGGCTCTGACCAATTCGGCCAGCAAACTGGGACTCCCCCAGGGAGCGGTCTTACAGAGGTTTCAGCTGGATGGCGTCATTCGCTCGCTCTTCGCCGCGACGGTTCCATCGCTGCCTGGGGATCCAATTCGGGCGGAGCCGTGTCCCTCGCGCCGAGCGGGACGGACTTCATACAGGTATCAGCGGGGTTGTATTCCTCCGTTGCAATTCGGACGGATGGGAGCCTCGTCTCTTGGCCGATAGAGCAAGGGCTTGACACGCCTACGGGCACAGGATTCACCCAAGTGACGTCAGGGGTCCTTGTCTCAGCAGCGCTTAGTGCTGACGGTTCGATTGCAGTCTGGGGCGATGATTCACTCGGGATTGTTTCTGGGGCTCCTCAAGGAACTGGATTCAGGCAAGTTGCCCTTGGTGGTGTGGGGGCCCTAGCCTTGCGCGCCGACGGTTCGATAGTTTCGTGGGGCTTGGGGTCGGGAGCTGAGCCCACCGAGTCTGGCTTCACGCAAATTTCAGCGGGAAGAGTACACAGCTTGGCATTGCGTGCGGACGGGTCGATCGCTGCATGGGGAGCCGATACCTCGGGGTCGGTTTCCGAGACACCAATCGAAACCGGATTCGTTCAAGTGGCTGCGGGCTCCCAGCACTCCGTTGCGCTGCGCGCCGATGGGTCAATCGTTTCCTGGGGAGGCAATTTTGCTACTGCCGGCACGCCAACTGGCGCGGGCTTTACTCAAATTGGGATGACAGGAATGGCGGATCACTGTCTCGCGCTGCGCTCCGTAGAACCAGGGGAAGCCTATTGTTATTCGGGGGACGGTGGCGATTCCATCTGTCCCTGTGCTGGCGGAGGCTTGGGTGAAGGCTGCGCGAATTCCAACGGCATGAGCGGAGCTACTCTGACGGGTTCGGGATTCCCGTACATCACGGCGGATACCTTCGAGCTACACGTCGCTGGTGTTCCGAGTGGCAAGCCTAGTTTAGTTTTGAGCGGATCGACTCAGCCCAATGGCGGACTTGGTAACGCCGTCGGAGATGGTCGCCTGTGCGTGGGTGGGCAAGTCCAACGATCTCAAATTCAAGTCACCAGCGGCAACAGCGCAACCTTCACCGACTTTCAGGGCAGCCCCTTCGGGCTCTCGAGCAATGGAGCGGGTGTCTCAACGCACTATCAGCACTGGTATCGCGACCCGGGCAACACTTGCACCGGAGCCGGCTTCAACTTTAGCAGCGCTTGGACTGTCGTTTGGCAGCCTTAGGTTCAGCAAGAAGGGCAGTACGGAGTCGCACACCCTGTCGCAAGTTGGGGGTAGGGTGTGCGACTCCGTACTGCGCGCCGTATTGCCCTATGCTGATGCACTATGCCGACGTAGTATGCCGGAAGCTAATGAGCCCCCACATGAACGACATCACAAACAAACCTCTGGTTGTTGAAACCGCTTCCTTGCCTTGGATTGAGCTTGCAGATGGCGTCCAAGGCAAAGCTGTCGACATTGCGCTCGATGACTTCGGGACGCGCATCGTGCGCCTCGCGCCCGGCGCTTGTCTACCTCCCGTCGAGGAAGGTCTCGGCTTGGAAGTCATCGTGCTTAAAGGTGAGTTGCAATTCGGGTCCAGCTTGCTGGGAGTCGGCGGCTTTGCTCGGCGCCCTGCGAAGCACATGGAGACCCCCAGCACGAAAGACGGCTGTACGCTCTACGTGAAGACCGGTCCCTTCGCCGCCGGCGATACCAATTCTGTCACCTTGCAAGCTGAGGAACTGCCCTGGTCCCCGGGGCACGGCAACCTGCGGGTCAAGTCACTGCACAACTTCCAGGGCCTGGGTTCGGCCTTGGTTCATTGGCCCGCTGGAGAGCGCTTTCTTCTACACCAGCACTTTGGAGGCGAGGAGATCTTCGTGCTATCGGGCACCTTCGAGGACGAGCACGGTCGCTATCCGGAGGGGACTTGGGTGCAGAGCCCGCACCTCAGTCAGCACCACCCATTCGTGCTCGAGGAGACTGTTATTTTTGTCAAGACCGGACACCTGCCGGTTCCCTCCTGAAAGCCGTGGCGCAAGGCGAAGACCCTTTCCTTCCCAACAGTCCGCTCGATCATGCAGAGCTCGAGCGACGGATTCTATTCGAGCGTGAGGGGGTCATCGTTGTCGACAAACCCTGGGGCTTGCCATCCAGCGGTCGCAGCCTTGAAGATCCCGACAGTCTGCAATTCGCGCTAATGCAGCGTCACGGCGAGATGGTGTGGGCCGTGCACCAACTTGACGCCGACACCTCGGGTATCAACATCTTCGTGCGCAAGAAGCCGCTCGTTCCGCAGTGGCAGAAGCGCATGCTCTTCCCCAATGGGCGGAAGACCTACCTGGCGATGGTCCACGGACGTGTGGAATTTGATGCGCGCCGTATCGAGGAGCCGATTGGAGTCGTGAGTGAACAACCGACCAGGCAACTCGGGCTGCGGACAGATGGCCAACGGGCGGTGACGGTCGTCCAAGTTCTCTCGCGCGGCGACGACTCGAGCTTGCTGCGTGTGAACATAGAAACCGGGCGCACCCATCAAATCCGCATTCACCTGAGTGCCCTGGGACACCCGCTGCTCGGGGAGGATTGGTACCGAGCGCCGAAGTCAACAACCCACGTGCGTCAAGCACTGCACGCCTGGCGCATGGAGTTTGCAGATGGCGGAGCGCCTGCAGGATTTCATTGCCCGTTGGCAGCGGACCTGAAGGCACTGGCCTGTGCACGGGATCTTGCACTCCCTTGATAAGGCCGGTCTCCGACGCAGTCGTGCTTGCGCGCGCTGCAGATGGAGCGGTCAATGGAAACACTTATTCCCAAACCTCTCATCAAAGGAGACCAGCCATGCTGCGGCCTACCACCGCCAGCCACATC
>JBLIOI010000047.1:0-32726 GCA_047639675.1 Planctomycetota bacterium
CCTTTCCGAAGAAATCGAAGTGCAGCACGTGATTTTCTCCGAGATCATGCCCGCCCTACAAACGGGCCAGGCAGACCTCGGTATCTGTATTCATGAGGGGCGCTTCACCTGGGAAGAACAGGGGCTGCGCAAACTCGAAGATTTGGGAGAGAGCTGGCAAGCGCGCACAAGCTCAGCGCTTCCCCTGGGCGGCATATTTGCGCGAAAGAGACTCGCCCCACAGGTCACGGCAGAAGTCGAACGCGCTATCCGTGCATCGATCGCCTACGCCCGAAAGAACCCGCAAGCCGCACTCGTCTCGATGCGAAAGTACGCGCAAGAGCAAAGCGACGAGGTCTTGCTTGCCCACGTTGACTTGTATGTCAACGAGCACACCCATGACTTGGGCGAGGTCGGCGTGCGCGCAATCGCCACCTTACAAGAAGAAGCGCGCCGAGCCGGGGCCCTGCCCGCGGATGGCCCGCTGCTCGAAATTTTCCCTGGCTACTCGCCGGAGTGCGCGCCGTAGCGCAGTTCGACTCCTGCGACGAATTCCAACTCGCCGTCCGTCCCCGGAACGAGGGTCACGCTGTACAGGCGATCAAACTCCCCCTTCGGAATCAGCGCACGTCCCGGTCCAGCCCCGAGCGCCTTGTATAGCGCAGGAGAAGTGTTGGAGTGGCCTGCAACCACCGCTACCGATCCTGGCGCGAGAGCCCGCAGGTCGCCGACCAGCTTCCCCGGCTCGTAGGTCGCAACCTCGATGCCCAGGGCCTCTGCGAGAGGCGCCAGAGTCTCTTGTGTGCGCTTGTAACCGGTCGCGAATAGATGAGTCACACGTGCGGCAGCGAACATGCGTGCAACCTCCTGTGCCCGCACAGCTCCGGCAGCGCTCAAGGAGGGATTGCGAGGGTCATCGGTGCCCTTCTCAGCGTGTCGTACGATGAAGATGCTCACAGCCGAGCTCTCTGCCTTTTGCGCGCCGGCCTGCCCGGAAGGCTTCAAGGCCGCGCCGCAGAGCATGACGGATAGGCAAGCAACGGCTGCCAACAGGGCCGGACGCCGGCCAATCAGGATTTGGGTTGCCACGATCGAAGTCCTCCAGGACGCATGAAAATGAAAGAGTCACCGCCTCCCGCAGATGCGGAGAGCGGTGACTCTATGTGTTATGTCAGGCTAGCGGCTACTTGGCTCCGCCAGAATCTCGCAGCTCAAGCATCTCCTTGCGGACGTCTTGGGCGCAAGCTTTCAAATCTTGCATGGCCTTACGGACTCGAGAAGTTGCAGCCTTGTTACCGCTCTCCGCCTTTTCGACGTCGCCACGGGCCGCTTCGAGGATGGAAATCAGCTTGTCAAAATTTTCGCTCATGATTCTGTGTCTGTCCTTCGCTTAGGGCTTCCCCTAGCTGCCCAGTGGGCCGGGTAGATGCGTGTTGGGGCTGGAAGAGAGCCTCCTAGTAGGCTCTGTTAGGCCACTATGGTGCCTTTCGATCAAGGGAGCCCCCCCGCTAAAGGCCCAAAAAATGCCCCTTCCCGAATCCGGGCAAGGCCTACTAGGGCCCCGCGACCACGCCTAAACCTCTTTAGTAAAGCAGTTTACGTACAAGAAATGGGATCACAAAGCCCGCTTAGAGGAAGCGACATCTGGCAAACGTTTCTGCCCCTGGGGCCCAAAAATCTCAGGCTAGATCCGAATCCGCGAGGCTATACCACCAGTGAGCACGCAGCCAATCCGCGTCAAAACGGACGTCATAAGAGCGCGCAACGAGCTTGAAAGGGCTGTGCTGCACTCGCCAATCGCGATCCTGGAAGCTCGCAAAGGGCCGTGAAGTCTGGGGGAAGAGGGCCACGAGTGAGCGCGCCCCCCAAGAATGCGCTTGGTGTCGAATGGCACGATCCATCTGCCGGGCAGTCTCGGGTTCATCATCTGGCACAAGCCAATCGCAAAGCGCCACAGCCCCCTCCCAATCCCAGGCAGTCTTACGCAAAACCGCCAAGCCGCGCAGCACGTTGTCATCGCGCAAGCCCAGCAAGCAGTATTCATGGCCCGGCCGCTCGAGGAAACGCCAACGGACCCAATCGGAGTCACGAATGGCGGCTGCCCCCCAATCCGCCGTGCAACGATCCCACAGCCAACGAAGGTCATCGCCGAAATCTGTGACCACATTCACACACTTTGGCATGTGTAGCGGCGCATCCTCGAGTTTCCGCACTAAGCACAGCTCTTCTCGTAGCAACTCATAACCCAACAAGCGCTGCCCACTGCGGCGAGCGGCGTCGATTGGCCAGCCGTAGTGAAAAACGTCCTCTCCGCGCGTTCCATAATCACCGATGAAGGCTTCGGCAACTTCCGCATAGAGTCCGCGTGGTTGTTTTCCGCGGCGATAGTCAGGGTGCACCATCAAGTCGACGGCTTGCACGCATAAGCGCTCTTCACCGCCGATCCACATCTTCTGCGCAATCCCCAGATAGGCAGCAATCACTCGCTCAGCTTCGAGTGCCACGATCCCGTGCCGCGCGATGCCCGGCCGATCGAAGGCCCACTTCCATTGCGCCGCGGTCTTAGCGCGCTCACCGCCAAAGCTCTCGCGCGCGCACTCGAGCAGAGAAGCGAGGTCGCTGACCTGGACTTCACGAATTTCGAAGGAACTCATTTAGCAAAGATCCGTGTCGCCAAGGGTGTAGTACCAGTTCTCTGACCAGAAGGAGAGCGGGTAGTCTTCGTCGTAGGTGCGCCCGACGAGCATTGCCTGCATTGGGCGAACGCGAAAGCCTAGCTCCTGCAAAGTGATGAAACTGGCGCAGGTGGGCGGTAAGAGATGGACCAAGCGATTAACCCCAGCCGCTTGTGCGTGACTGGTAGCCCAGCGCGCAAGGGCCGCTTCAGCCTCCGGCTCCGCCAACCAATCCACGATCAATCCGGCACGCTCGCCTTCGAACTCGCCTGTTCGATAGACTGCGAAGCCGCATAGATCGCCGTCGATTGTGCGCGCCAGCCCGATTTCGTAATGAACCCCAGGACGCTTACGGTAACGCCAGTCAAGCACGTGAGATCGCCGGTCAGCGAAGACGCTCTTGCCTTCCGCGCAGCGCTCGAACAGTCCTTCAAACTCGTGGGCGCTGGCTTGCAGTGGACCTTCACCGAAATCCGTGGCCGACTCGCCGGGAGCCAATGAAGTGTTCGCTGAGAGCTCCAAGATCACCTGCGATCGCAACGCCTCATAGCCGAGAAAGCGCTCGCCCACCCGGCGTGCAATTGGCACGGGGAATCCCCACATATAGGGGTCGCCCGCACCTGCTCGCGCTCCATAGACTTCAGCGAAAAGCTCGCCGGTTCGCACGAAAGTCCCGCGATGGCCGAGACCGCGAGTGCTGACCGCGGAGAAGGAATCGATCCCCTGCGTCACGTGAGTCCAAGCGCCATCCAGCCGCATGCGCTGAGGCGAACCCGCGTATTGAGCGAGCACTTGCCCTTCATTATCGAAGGCCAAGGTCACCCGCAGGCCCGCTGGATTCTCCAGGTAACGCCAACGCCACTGTTCGATAGAACGCGCTTGAAAGCTCGAAACGTGCGCCGCATTAGCCTGATTGAAGGCGCGTAGAATCGCGGGCTCATCACCGAGCTCGTATTCACGAATCGTGTCGGGCCTGGATCGCATTACGCTCGGCGTTAAGTGGCGGGAGTGCATGGGAATCGAACCCACCGGCCCCGCTGTTCACGGAGCCCAACCGGCTTTGAAGGCCGGGCCGCACACCAGCACGGAGCCACTCCCTTGGGTTGGTCGCGCAGAGAGTAGCGCAAGAGGGTGACAGGGGGAAGCTTGATGACCCAAGCTCCCGGCAGCAGTTTCACCAGGGACGGCTAGGCCCAGCGTCTTGGAAACAGACGGCCGAGACCGCCCGTTCCGGGCTCAAGCGGCAAGCCGCCGCACCAGCGACGTAAGGTTTCGGAAAGCTGCCCGGGTTCTTTCCCATAGAATCCACAGGCGAAGCTCATACCGGACTCGAGTTCATCGAAACCCTCCGGCAGCGGGACCTGCAAGCTCGAGCCACCGAACCACGAGCGGCCTTCGACGCAGGCAACACTGCGTAGATCGCTTAGACCAGCTGGGTTCTCAACCCACAAGGTTAAGCGCTGGCCACGGCGCCTGATAGTCATCGAGCCACTCGCTTGGCCAGGGCTCTCCCGCAACATTTCGAGGCGATGGGTGATCACGTCGGCGACGGCACTGCGCTCTCGGCGTAGGGCCGCGTCAAACAACAAGCGCCCTGCCGCTCGTTCGGAGTTTGATTCCCACTCGAAGAGCGCTGCGACGACAGGATCGCCACCGGGACTCCAAGACCCACCGCGCAGACCAAACTGCACACTGCGAGACTCGCCGGGCTCGAGTTCGAGTTTACGCGGCAACTGTTCTCGCTCGAACACCCCCCGCCGCACGAAGACTTCTAAAGTCACAGAACATGGGAAGTTGAACGAATTAGTCACGGCTATCCGCGGTGCCCATTCGCCACGCCACTCCCCCGCCGTGTCACCGGAACTCGAAGTGACGACGGGCAAGCTGCTCACTGCCAAGGGCTCGGCAATTGCGAGTTGGCCACTCGCCAGGTGCAACATCGCGCGCAAACCCAGGGCACGGCGTAACTCGCTGGTTGTGACCCCGGTAACTCCAGAGCGCAGTGCTTCGAATAGGTCACTAGCCTCACTGATGCCGAGAATCCAGCGTTCGAATCTAAACGGTTTGGACCAAGCATCTGTCCGCCAGCCCCGCGCCGTTGTCACGGCTATCCCGCTCAGGCGTGCATCACGTACAAACGCCAAGCTGGCCTCTTCCGCGCACTCCACCAGAAACAACGTCAGAATGCCTGCATCCCGGAGTTCAAGACAAACGTCGCGGCGCTTGGAAGCTACGCGCATCTCACCCATGTGTGGCGAGCCTTTTACTTGACGGATCAACTCTTCCACCGAGAAGGAGTCGTGTAGTTCGATTAAATGCATCGGTGCCGGGACTCGATCAGCGCAAAATGCGATCACGTCATCCAAGTAAGCGAGTGGCTCGCCGCTGAACGACTTGGAAAACCAATCCCCCGCGTCGAGACCATGCAGCTCAGAGAGCCCGCGTTGAGCGACTCTCCCCGTGCCATCGGTCGTGCGCTCTAGCGTCGCGTCGTGCAAAACGACCAAGTCGCCCCCCGAAGAGCTACGCAAGTCATAGTGAATCCCATCCGCGCCCGCATCGATCGCGCGCAGAAACGAGGCCACTGTATTCTCCGGTGCTTCGAGCGGTGCACCACGCAAGCCCAGGATCCAAGGCGGCCCAAGAGACACAAATGGCGCGTGCCCGACACCGGAGAGTTCGGTCGCGGGCACGCGGCGATCAAACATGGAATCGATTTGAACTAGGCGAACTCAACGGTGCTACCCGTTGCTTCGCGCACTTCACCGATGCAAGCAACAAGTTGATCGCGCGCTGCCAACTCCGCTTCCAATCGGCTCGCCGAAGCGGCCGGCACCAAGATCAAAAGACCGCCTGAGGTTTCCGCGTCAAAAGCCAAGTTGACAAGAGCCTCATCGATTCCGCCGTCGACACCAATAAACTCCCGCAAGCTGGCTCTACCGCGCTTGGCGCCACCGGAAAGATTTCCGGCTTGGGCCAACTTCAATGCCCCGGGATAGAGCGGAACCTTCTCCAAATCGATGCGTAAGGTCACTTCACTCGCCTTACCAATATTGTGTGCGTGGCCTGCAAGTCCAAAGCCTGTGACATCGGTACACGCGTGTGTTTCGACCTCGTTCATGGCCGCCGCTGCTCTATCGTTGAGCGTCGCCATTTGCTCAGCAGCGCCTTTCATCACTTCCCAAGTGATCTTGCCGAACTTGGCCGAAGTCGTCATGGTTCCCATGCCCAAGGGTTTCGTCAAGTAGAGTAGGTCGCCAGCCTTGGCACCCGCGTTGGTCGTCAGCCGCGCTTGGTCCACAAGCCCGGTCACCGCGAAGCCAAACTGTGCTTCGGGGCTTTGCACTGTGTGACCGCCAGCGATGATCGCTCCAGCTTCCGCGATCTTGTCGAACCCACCGCGGAAGATCTCGGTGATCCATTCTTTGGGGAAATCCTTCGGGAAGCCTGCCAAGTTGAGAGCGCTGAAAGCGCGCCCGCCCATGGCATAGACATCCGAGAGTGAATTCGCTGCTGCAATCGCCCCATACAGGTACGGGTCATCAACCACCGGTGGAAAATAATCAACCGTTTGAACCAGTGCGATCGAAGATCCAGCGGGCATGCCCTCGGACTCTCCGAGCACGACGACACCTGCATCGTCGACCGAACTCGGTCCGACAATTAGCCGCTTATCCGCGGGTTTCAATACGCCGCGCAAGACCTGCGCGAGCTCCCCTTGGGGCATCTTGGCCGCTCAGCCAGCGCAGTCTGCGTAGTCGGTGAGCTTCTTTTCAGGTTGTGCGTTCATGAGCAGAGTGTCACGCCCGAGCGCTCGACTTACCAGCCCTAATCCTGCGCATCCAACCAGCGCCGCTGCTCGCTGCGACTAAAGCGCAAGATAGCCTCGAACACATCCGTAACCGCGTCGGGATCCAGGGAGTGCTCTGAAGCAAGTTTCCTGCGCCGTTCCAGGACCTGTTCCTCGCGCGCAGGATCTTGGACCTGGCGCCCCTGTTCGCGCTTAGCGCGGGCCGCCCGCAAGGCGATTTTCGTACGGCGTGCCAGGAGCTCGACGAGTTCCACATCGATGGCGTCAATTGAAGCCCGCGCCTCGCCTAGTTCCTTGGGAGTCTGCGACGGCTGAATCGCGAGCGAGTCCGCGCTCGAAGGCGACTCAGGCTTCAAACGAACATCCAACAGCTCGCGATGAATTCGCGACATGGCGTCCAGCAAACGCTCGCGGGAATTCGGCGCAAAGGGGTTCTGATGTTGAATTGGAAAGAACAGGTGCCCTGCATCTGAACGTACCGAGTCGATCGTAGCCGCCATCGCATGAAATGAGGGCGGCACAACTTCTTCATCGCCAAGTCCAAGCTCAAGCATGCCCTTGGCTACAAAGAACGCCAGGGCATGGGTGTCCGCCATGAGCTTGTCGTGCTCGACTGACGTCTGCTCGAAAACGGTGCAACCCAAGTGGCTGTAAAAAGAGCTCGCCGCCTCGAAGGCCGCTCGATGCGGCGTATCCGGACAAACGACCACGCGCAGCGGCCGCTCGCCCAGCGCGATACTCGTTGGACCGAAGAGCGGGTGCGTCGAAACCCAAGGGATCTGATCCCCGCAAACCTCCAGCATGGCTTCGCGAGCCCCGTGCTTCACGCTGGCTACGTCGACAATGGTGTGCTGCGCGCCAAGGTGCGGGCGCAGCTCTACCAAGATGGAATAAAACTTGGCCATGGGCACGGCGCAGAGCACAAGCCCAGGCTCGCTCAACAAGTCTTGTACGCTTGTTGCGCGCCACTCCGCCGGAACTTCTGCGTCCGGATCGAAGGCACGAATCGTGTGCCCCGCGTCCCTCGCCAATTCCGCGATGGCCTCTCCAAAACGTCCCCATCCGAGCAAGTGCAGAGTACTCATCCTCACCTCCTAGTGTGGCTTCCACGCCGCGCGTCCAGCCACGCGCCAAGTAATGGACCGGCGCTCTCCGCTGGTAGCGTATCGAGCACACGCGCCGATGCACGGCGCAAGATCTGCAGCGCCTGGTTACGTTCTTCTAGCAACGCAAAGGCCACAGCACGCTCAGCCGCCGAAGCGGCCAACTCACCCTCCGCGATCGCTCGCACGGAAGGATCATCAAGAGTCGCCAGCACCAAACTATGACGCCGTGAACCAGAATTCAAAGCCTCACGTTGCAAGTCCACAGACAGTGTGTCCGCAACGTCTGAGACGATCACGAGCAATGCACGCCGCCTGTGCAGCAACGAGAGCTCACGTAGAGCACGCCCCAGATCGGAGTCTCGACCGGAAGGCAACTCTGCGAAGACAGCTTCTTTGATTCGCCCCAATTGGCGCCTACCCTTCACGGGCGGCACATACACTCGCAAGCGATGGTCGTAGATCGCGAAGCCCACACGGTCTCCAGCCTGCAAGGCAACAGCTGCTAACTCCAAGCCCGTATCGATGGCATGATCCAATTTCGTCCAGGCCTCGTGATCGCCGCTCGCAGTCGTCGCGCCCATGCGCCGGCCACCATCGACGAGCACTATCAGCTCCTGTCCTCGCTCCTCTTGGAACTCGCGCACAATGGGACGGCCACGACGTGCGAAGGCTTTCCAGTCGATCAGATTCAGTTCGTCTCCGTGTACGTACTCACGCAAGGATTCGAATTCGGTCAACCCGCCACGACGTCGAAGGCGCCGCACTCCAAGATCATGCCAACGTTCACTCGCGGCCAACTTCAGGATTCGGGAGAGACCAGCCAGGGGCGGGTCGATCAAAATGCGCTGCGAACCACGCAAGAAAGCTTGGCGTTGAATCAAGCCGAGCGGCCCGCGTAATCGCAGGCGAAGGTCCCCCAGCTCCTGCGATCCACGCGTGCGAGAACTGTAGCTGCGCTTGAAGAGTGTCTTCCCATCGGCGAGCACCGCGACGTCGGGGCCGCCCGTGGGATCCTGTGCCAGCGGCTGGCAATCTTTTATGCCATTCACGCTGCGAGCGAGGACGTCGAAGTGTGGGCTGAACTCCTCGCGCACTTCAAGTTGAAGTCCGGCGGCGGCTTGCGTGCCCACTAGCAGCTGTCGCTCAAAGCTAACGGTAAGCCCCGCACGCTCGGGAATGTCACGGGCCACCTCAAGCGCCTTGGGAGCAGGTGTGCGCAGGCGATCGAAGATCACCGCAAAGAACAAGAGACCGTCCATGATCCAAATCACAGCCCGTGCCCTCTCGGCCGCGATCCCCACCAGGGACAGTACGGCGAGCGCCAGCACCAAGCGATATAGACGGCTCGTGGGAATCAGCGCGGGACCTCCACGCTATCGAGGATTTGGCGCAGGACTTGGTCGGTGCTTCCGCCTTCGATCTCTTCAGCTGGATCGAGCATCACCCGGTGACGCATGGCAGGCAGGAAGATCTCCTTGATGTCGTCGGGTAGCACGTAGTCCCGCCCGTGAAGCGCAGCGGTGGCCTTCGCCGCTCGCAACAGCATCACTCCAGCCCGCGGGCTACCACCCAAGACGAGTTGAGAAGCGTCACGTGTCGCACGCAAGAGCCTCACGACATAAGCGGGCAAGTCCTCGCGCACTTCAATTCTCGAGACCAGATTCATCAGTCCCAATAATTCCTGTGGGGAAGTAACGGGTTGCACACCCAACTCGCTGGGCGCCGCAGTCGTCGGTCGCGCGTGCACTTCCGACAAGAGTCGCGTTTCCACTTCCTTCTCTGGATAGTCAAGGATCACCTTGAACAAGAAGCGATCCAACTGCGCTTCCGGTAAGGGGTAGGTACCCTCGTGCTCTAAGGGGTTTTGTGTCGCAAAAACCACAAAGGGATCCGGGAGTTCATGCGAGTTCCCATCGACCGTCGCCGAGCGTTCCTGCATGGCTTCGAGCAAGGCAGCCTGGGTCTTTGCGGGCGCACGGTTAATCTCATCACAGAGCAGGAAGTGCGCGAAGATCGGCCCTTCCTGAAACTGAAATTCACCTTCGTTCGGCCGGAAGATACTGGTACCCGTCACATCCGAGGGCATCAGATCAGGAGTGAACTGAATGCGTCCGTAACTCCCTCCGAGTGCCGTCGCGAGAGAGCGCACCATGAACGTTTTGGCGACGCCGGGAGGACCCTCTAAGAGGACATGCCCGCCGGCCAATACAGCGGTAAGGCAAGCCCGGATCTCCGGCTCAAGTCCAACAATGCTGTGCCCCACAGCGGTTTGAACGCGATCGCCGAAGTCGGTAATTGCAGGATCCGAATTGCCGCTTGAAGGCTCGCGGGGTTCCTCTATCTGATGCTCTAGCTGATTGTCCTCTGACATGTCTCCTCGATGGGAACTTTAGTTTCCTAAGCAACGTGAGCCGCTTTGGCTCGGAATGTATCACGTTTGACGAGTTTCTCTAGCTCGTCGAGTTTGCGGTTCAGATCCTCCAATTGCTCGGCGGATTGAATCTTATTGGCACGGAAGAATTCAAGCTGCTGAATATTCGCTGAGCTTCCACCAAGAATATCTGTGGCACGCTCAGCCAACTCTTCGGCGGTCGTATCTTCGCCCAATCCACGCAGGGATCGCAGTCGCCCGAGATGTTTTGCCAGGCGCCGCAAGCCTCCCAAGCGTAGCTCATGGCCCAACAAGTCGTAGCGCTGCGCACGTCCGTAGAGTCCCGCTTGAGAGCTAACCCGCAGACGCGGATTCAACCGTTTGGAGTGCGGATCACGCTTGAACTCGCGCGCCCAAGCGTGCACCAGGACAAATAGAAGGAAGCCCAAGAGGACATGATAGCTCACCTCCAACACTCCAGGCGAAGCCAAGAGTTCCGCCTTGCTCGTCGGCACCCAATGCCCAAGAGCAAATTCGTCGAAATTGAATCCGCCATCTCCAGCGAGCGCTTCTGCTAGTCGTACTGCGAAGAGGCCGTTGTCCGCCACAGCGATCAATTCGTTGCGTAGAAAGCGATCATCGGCCAATGCGACCACCCGCCCATGACCCACAAAACACCACGAGGCAAAGGGCGGGCCATCGGCGCCATTCGCCAAGTCGTGCCAGCCCGATCGCTCGTGGGCCGCACCGTCCCATGACTCTCGGAACTCCATTTCTACCGGAGGCAAGGTTGCGGACGGGGTAAGCGCAATCGACATCGACTCGCCGGTATCCGTCGAGATTTGCAAGGAAGCGCCCTTCCAAGCACACGTCTCCAAGTTTGGAAGCTCCAAGCCGCACTTATCGCGCAGCCAGTCCGTATTCAAAGTGGTCCAGGGGATGACTAGAGTTCCGCCAGCACGTACGAACTCTGCGTAGTTGACTGGATGACGCGGATCCATCGCAATCGCTTTGCTGTTCAACTCAAGAGGCTCTCCGGAATCCTCCTCTTCCACGAGCAAGTCTGCCGGGCTCTCCGGCATCCAAAGCAGATGGTCCCCCCTCGGCAGCGAAATCGGTGCCTGCTTCCAATTGAGCGGATCAAACCCCAATTCATCGAGCAACAAGTAAAAGGCACGCCGCCCGTCCGGTTGATTTGAACCAATGCTTGGTCCACTCGTTTCCTCGCCTCCCCCGAGCGTTGAGGCCAGCAATCCCAACAAGAAGATCACGCTCAAGAGCCCCAACATGATCTTCTCTACGACAGAGGAGCTCTTCAATTGGCCCCTCCGCCTAGCAACTCTTCGCAAGCACCGGCGAAGCGCTGAACATCTTCCGGATCCGCCAGCCGCATGCCGAAACTGTGCTCATCCAATTCGCGCACCATGGGGCGTAGAAGCTTCACAATCGAAGCCTGCGGCTCTCCGCGCTCCAAGAGCTCACGATTTGTCCAAGCGTCGTTGTAGTCGAGTTCGCCGCGTTCACCAAGACCGACCACAAGCGCGAAAAAGTAAAGACGCAAGGCTCGCGTCAGGTCACCTGCTACCTGAGCCTCACGCGCCTGGTCCTGCAATTCCTTGACTCGCTGAGCCACGTCGTCGCTCAATTGTAGCGGAGCCTTTGCCGGCTGCGCAGATCGAGACTTCAGCACGGACAGCCAGAACCAGGTCAACCATGCACCAGCCGCCACAGCGATTAGAATCCAAAGGCCCTTCCCCCAAGCCGCGGCGTCCTCCGCCGCAACGTCAAAGCCCAGCTCGCCGATCCAGGCGAAGAAGTCTGCCAGCAACTCCCCGAGGAAATTCTCACTCTGGTCGAACTCTTCCCCCTTGAGAATCTCACTTAGGGTGTCGACAACACGCTCTTCTGCGATTTGAGAATTAGCCGAAGCACTAACTCCCTGAAAGGCATTCACGCGCTTGGCTCCGCCTGCCGTGAGCTCTGCCCCGGGAGACGATCCAGCAGGCGTAGACGCTCGAGTCGCATGACGAGGTCAAAGCCTTCGTTACGAATTCGGGTGTCCAGGTAAAACACGGTCATCGCCGCCGCTGAGAGCGCCACGGAGATTCCCGCGAAGACGGACGAGATCGCTACGAGGAGGATCGTAAACACCGTTTTCGGCATGCCCGCGACCTCCAGGAACCAATCGCGCAGCTCGACAGTATCACCTAGTGCGGTGATTCCATTGAATCCCACTACCAGGGTAGAGATCAAGATCATCGCGGCTGCCCAACGCCAAAAGCCGCCGCGGGTTAGGCTCCAAGAACGACGAATCGAGTCCATCACGCCCAGGTCTTCGAGCACGAGGGCTGAAGGTGCCAGGGATAGCTTGAAAATTAGAGTGATGTAGACGCCAAACGCAACGAGAAGGAACGGTGGGCAAAAGAGACCCAGCACAAAAATCAGCCCAGCCACAACCCCAATGCTAAAGACGTTCACCAGGAAAACACCGACCAACTTGAGGGTTCTGCGCAGAGCACCTCGGACGGAATTCATTCCAGTTACGGGCTCCCCTAAAAGCTCCGCATGAATCATCAAAGTTACCGCAGCGGTACACAAGACGGTCGCAAGTGTTGAGGCTCCCGACAATCCAACCATAGAGAAGGAGAGAAACAACAAGCTTTCCATGTCCGCGACGTTCTCCACGTTATCCATTAGCTCCAAGAACCATGGCATGAGGGCACGCAAGGGAAACATGATCAAGGTACCAATACCGATGCAGGCCCACAGCCGCCCGACGAAGAGATCGACCCCAAGGTCGAGCACTTGAGCGCCGCTTCGTGGACGAAGCAATAGCGCCGCATCGGAAACTTCCTCGGGTCCTGCGTCCGGACTGACTTCTTCAGAGCTCAGATCAACCCAGGAAGGCTCGTAGTCTTCTTTAGACATCGGTCGCTCTAGAGATTACCCAGGCTGATCGCGCCAGTTGGACAGTTTCGTGAACAAGCGTGGTCACGGGTGCACTCGTAGTTCGAGAGCTTTCGCACCGATGCCTTTTCGGCTCCTGTGATAAAAGCGTCTGTTTCGCAAACCATCTCGCACATTCCACAACCAATACATAAATACGGGTCGATGCGCACGCTAACGTAGTCGCGTGGGCTAATGGGGCAAGCGAGCCCTTCGATGATCTCGCCAGAGTCGATCAGGTTGCGCGTCGCCGCGTGAGAGGTCAGTACCTTGAGCGCCTCATCCTCGCCGATCTTCACTACGCTCGCCACATCGTCAAAATCGAAGCGCGCCAGATGCCCGACCTTGGGTTGAACCAAGACTGTGCGGTAGTCCATCTGCATGTGCAGTGCGTGCTCTACCAAGACCTCCTCCACGATCTCGTAAGATCGATAGAGTGTAGAGAGCATGCGCCGCTTGTAATTGGGAGTCTTGTACGTCGATTTGATCGAGAGGTCGACGGCGACCGTCAGCTCCGGACGCAAAGTTTTCGCGAAGCGCAGGGGGACGGCGTCGACGATACCGCCATCCATGTAATTGAATCCTTCCAGCTCCAAGGGCTCAAAGACTCCGGGCAAGGCGCACGAGGCATAGACCGCATCCACGAGTGAAATCTCGTCGAATCCGGGAGTCCCGAAGAACACACTTCCGCCTGTCTCCAGACGTACAGCATTACAGTAGAAAGGAATCGGCATGTTCCGAAAGCCACCGGAGGGCAGGATTTCACGCAAGCGCTCCCGAAATGTCTCACCTTTGAACATCGAGGGCGCGCGCACTCCTTTGGCGAGGAACTTCAGGAAGTTCAGGCGAAAGTAGTCTCCGCGCTGCACATCGGTGACGGTTTCCTCCATCTTCTCGATCGAATAACCACTGGCTGCCATTGCTCCAACCAAGGAACCAATGCTGGTGCCGACGATGGCGTCGAACTGAATCCCCAGGTTTTTCAGGGCTTTCAGTACACCGATGTGGGCCATGCCACGCATTCCTCCGCCGCCGAGGACGAGTACGGTGCGGGGACGGCGAGAGCGTTCTTCACCTGGCAAATGCAGGGGAACTTCTGAACTCTGGATAAGATCCAAGTGGTTGCCTCGATCAAGATCGTGAGGTTGGGGGACGAGCGACTTCTATATGAGCTGGATATTCAATGCATTCGCTGTGGACTTGTCCACGACGACTAACGAGCATCATGACATCCAACAGGTTGTTCACGGGCGGAGTCCAGTTCTAGGAGTCTGCATGGGGCCTTACGGGCCTCCAACTTTCGCGAACAACAGTCGCAAATCCAACTCCAATGACCACCTACAACTACGCGCCCGGCGGCACGGACATCGTGCTGGCAGCTGGCCTCCGCACGCCGCAGATGAAAGCTGGCGGCCGCTTTGCCGATGAGAACCCAGGACATCTGGGCTCCGCCCTCGTGCGAGAACTGCTCGCTCGGACCGGTCTCGACGGCAGCGAATTCGACGAAGTCATTCTCGGCTGTGCCGGTCAACCTTCTAATCAGGCCAACGTAGCTCGGGTCATCGCCCTACGCGCTGGCATTCCCGAACACATTCCAGCACGGACTGTGGCGCGCAACTGCGCAAGCGGGATGGAATCAGTCACTTCCGCTGCGACTTCGATTCTAGCGGGACAGGGCACTGCCTACCTGTGCGGCGGAGTGGAAGTCATGAGCGGCTTTCCGCTGATCATGGGCAAGAAACTGACCAAGCTCTTCGGCAAGCTCTCACGCACACGATCGATGGGACAAGCGCTTGGAGTTTGGGGCACGTTTCGGCCCAAGGACATCACGCCACGCATTGCCATCATGGAAGGCTTGACCGATCCGGTCAGCGGCATGTTGATGGGCGAGACTGCGGAACTCCTCGCACGCGAATTCGGAATTTCACGAGAAACGTCCGACCGTTACGCCCGCCAAAGCCACACACGTGCCGAAGCTGCACGCGATGCGGGACGCTTTGAAGACGAGATCACGCACTGGATGCCGCTCGGCTCCAGGGATGGCGCACGCAGCGCAGAACACGACGATGGGATCCGCGACGGCCAGACCGAGAAGGCTTTGGGGAAGATGAAGCCCTATTTCGTCAAGCCGGACGGCACCGTCACCGTAGGTAACTCTTGTGGAATCACTGATGGAGCGACAGTCTTGATTGTTTCCACGAGGGAACGCGCGCGCGAGTTAGGACTCACTCCACTTGCGCGAATTCGATCCTTTGCTTGGGCAGGCCTCGACCCAAAACGGATGGGCCTCGGACCAGTTTTCTCGAGCGCACGCGCTATGCAAGCCAGCGGTTGCGAGCTCAGTGACTTCGGTACGATCGAACTCAACGAAGCCTTCGCTGCACAAGTACTGGCCTGCGAGAAAGCCTTCGCAAGCGGAGAGTTTGCAGAGAAGCACCTCGGTCGAGCGACCAGCCTCGGCAGCCTCGATCCAGACAAGCTTAACGTAAACGGCGGCGCGATCGCCCTGGGACACCCGGTGGGCGCGACAGGCGCACGCTTACTTTTGACGACTGCTCATGAACTCAAGCGCGGCGACCACGAACTCGGCCTCGCAACACTTTGCATCGGTGGCGGACAGGGTGGCGCCGTCATTCTTGAAAGGAGCGCGTTATGATCGACATCAGTGGATTGCCTGTACCTGACAACACGCCGGCTGAAGGCGCGTGCATTCGTGTTGAGTATCCCGAGGCTGGACTCGCCGTCGTGATCCTCGATCCGCCCCATCGCAGCTTGGCGGTGCTCGACTTGCCCTTGATGCGCGACTTGGATCTCACCCTAAGCGAGCTCGCAAAAAGAGAGAACCTCCGCGGCGTCGTATTCACTGGGCGCGAGCCCCTGTCCTTCGCGGCAGGCGCCGACATCGATGCCATCGAAAGCCTGCGTGACCCAGCCCTTGCACGTCGTGTGATGGAGATGGGGCAAGAGATCTTTGAGCGCATTGCTGCTCTCGGCCGCAAGGGCGTCCATACGGTCGCTGCGGTCGGCGGTCCCGTACCTGGTGGAGCGTTCGAACTGTCCCTCGCCTGCCGCACCATCATTCTGGCGGATGACCCCAAAAGCCGCATTGGGTTGCCAGAAACACAACTAGGCATCGTTCCGGCCTGGGGCGGTTGCCAGCGCTTGCCGCGCCGCATCGGAGTTCCCGCAGCCCTTGACGCGATCCTCAAGGGCCGTTTGGTGGTCGCCAAGGTGGCCTACAAGAAGGGTCTCGTTGACCGCTTGACGCCTCCGGAGTATCTGCTGCGCGTAGCAAGCGACGTGGCCATGGGCCGCACACCGGTCAAGCGCAAATCGCGTGGGGTCTGGAAGTGGCTTGTCGATCGCAACCCCCTGGCTCTGGCTGTCATAAGCCGTCAGGTTCAAAAGACAATTCAAAAGCAAACCAGCGGCAACTACCCTGCCATGAAGGCTGCCGTTGAACTCGTTGCTTGGGCCCCGCTCAAAAAGATCAGCAAGGGCCTCGCCCGCGAGAGCTTCGAAGGCGCTCGACTCGGCACCGGCGATGTCTCCAAGCACTTGGTACGCATCTTCAAGATGATGGAAGAGGCCAAGAAACTCGGCAAGAACAGGGAAGGCTTGGCTCCTTCGAAAGTGGAGCATGGAGCGGTGCTGGGTGCCGGCGTGATGGGCGGATCGATCGCAAGCTTGATGGCCGACAAGGGCATCGCCACACGCTTATTTGATATCTCCCCCGCAGGTCTAGATGCAGCGCTGATCGAACACCGTTCGGATCTGGCCGAGAAACTAAAGCGCAAGCGCCTTCAGCAGCACGAACATGATGCGGCAGTCGATCACCTAGATGTCACCGCTAAACTCGTGGGCTTTAGCCAGACGCAGTTTGTGATCGAAGCGGTAGCGGAGCGAATCGAAATCAAGCGCAAGGTCTTTGGAGACCTAGCCCGTCTGATCGCCCCCGATGCAATCCTTGCTACCAACACTTCCTCGCTCTCCGTCACAGCAATTGCCGAAGGCATACCGAATCCCGAACGGGTGGTCGGCGTGCACTTCTTCAATCCGGTGAAGAAGATGCCCCTCGTAGAAATTGTGCGCGGCGAGAAGACTTCCGACGCGGCGATCTCCGCAGCAGCAGCCTACGCAGTGGGCTTAGGTAAGACCCCCGTAGTTGTCGCCGACGTCGCGGGCTTCCTGGTAAACCGCCTGCTCGGTCCCTATCTCGATGAGGCTTTACGTTTGTACGACAACGGAGTTAATCCTGCGCGCATCGAACGACTCGCTAAGGAATTTGGCATGCCAATGGGGCCCTTCCGCTTGCTTGATGAGGTCGGTCTCGACATTGCAGCGCACGCGGCGACCTCATTGCACGCGGCCTACGGTGACCGCATGGCACCCTCAAAGGTCATCGAGCCCCTGCTCGACGCCGGCCATTTGGGCAAGAAGACTGGAGACGGTTTCTATGTGCACCTCGCCTTCAAACCCAAGGTCAGTCGCGAATTCTCCAGTGATTTCGCACGGCTCGCGCGACCACACTCGGCGCACGAGGAGTTCCTCTCAGACGAGGAGATTACGGACCGCATGATGCTAGCTATGTTGTGCGAAGCGGCTCGCTGTATCGAGGAAGCAGTCGTCCAAGGTCCCCGCGAACTCGATCTGGCAACGATCTTTGGCATGGGCTTCCCGCCTTTCCGCGGCGGACTCTTGCGCTGGGCCGATAGCCTGGGAGCGAGTGAAGTCATTCGCCGCATCGAGCACTGCGCTTCGGCAATCGAGAGCCTGCGCACCCCGGAACGACGCGAGCGCTTCACAGTCCCGCTGATCTTCAAGACCCAAGCAGCGGGTGGAAAATCTTTCCACGACGCCTGACCCAAATATGGGCTAGCACAAGAGTCGGGGACGTTTAGCGGTCCACTCTAATGAAGGCGGGCGCCGAAGAGCTAAGACCAACCTCTATGGGCACCCCCATTCAGAGGGTCACTCCATAGACACCCAGGAGCCCTGGCCGTGAGTCAATCGACCCATCACCTGCAACGTTCTCGTAAGACACTCGGCCAGATACTTCTCGGCGCGGGTGTGATCGGAGCCGAGGATCTCGAGCAAGCACTCGAACACCGACGCGCCAACGGAATCTACTTGGGCGAGTCTTTGGTGCAGCTCGGGACCATCACTGCCAATCAACTCGTGAGCGCTTTGCACATTCAAGGCAAGTTGGCGTGCATCAACCTATCGCCCGAGATCATCGATCGGAATACTTGCTCCCGCTTGACTGAAGAGATGTCGCGCAAGCTATCAGCTCTCGCGATTAACACCATTGCCGATGTAACGACAGTTGCAATGTCCGACCCGGCAGACGTCTACGTTTTGGATGAATTGTCCCGGACGTTAGGCACGAAGGTTTTCTCGGTCTATAGCGAAAAGAGTCAGATCGAGGAATGCATCGACTACATCTACAGTGACTCAACGGCCTCGACAGAAGTCGAACTGGAGGAGTTCGACAACATCGTCAATCTCGCGAAAGAGAGCGAGGTTGACCTCAAATTTGGGCAAGAGAACCTTGATTCCGAGAGTGAAGAAAATCTCGATGGCCCAGTGGTCAGCGTCATTCAGGCGATCTTCAACGAAGCTTTCGAAGCACGCGCGAGTGACATCCACCTTGAGCCCCGTGAAAACACTTTCGTCGTTCGCTTCCGTGTCGACGGCGCGCTCTTCGATCGCATGGTCCTCAAGAAGGTTTGGGCTCGCCCCTGCGTCGCACGCATCAAGGTGATCTCCAACCTCGACATCGCTCAACGCCGCCTCCCTCAGGACGGCCGAACTCAAATTTCAATTGGAAACCGCAAGGTCGATCTGCGTGTCTCCACCATGCCAACCCTGCTCGGTGAAGGCATAGTGATTCGAATCCTCGATGGCGGTCGCGGAGTCTCCTCACTTGGCGATCTGGGCCTTCGTGAGGACCAGGAGGATCGCCTGCGCGCCATGGTCATGAACAGTGACGGTATCGTCCTTGCGGTGGGCCCTACCGGAAGCGGCAAGACCACGACGCTCTATGCGCTGCTCAGTGAACGCGATAAGCCGGATACGAAGATCATCACTCTTGAAGATCCTGTCGAGAACCAGATGGAGTCCCTCTGCCAGATCAACTGCGATGTAAAGGCCGGGCTCACCTTCTCACGTGGTTTGCGTTCAATCCTACGACAGGATCCGGACGTCATCCTGGTTGGTGAGATCCGAGACTCAGAAACCGCGGAAATCACGGTTTCTGCTGCTCTGACTGGCCACGTTGTACTCTCTACCCTGCACACGATTGGCAGCGCCGAAACCATCACGCGCATGCGCGAGATGGGTGTTGAGCCCGCCCTGCTTTCCGACACATTGCGCGGTATTGTTGCCCAACGCTTGGTGCGCGTGATTTGCCCGACCTGTAAAACGCAGGACAATTCGCTTGAAGAGGGTCTGCGCACATACCTTGGTATTGGTGACGAGGAATTCTTCACCGGTTCAGGTTGCGATCAGTGCAACAACACAGGCTATAGAGGCCGTCGCGGCGTCTATGAAATCATGAGTATGTCTCCTTTCTTCCGCGACGCCCTGCGCAGCGGTGCCGACGCCGACAAGCTACGTAATATCGCTATTGAAGATGGTATGACCACCATGCGCGAAGAAGGCATGCGGTTGGCGCGCGCCGGCGTAACCAGCATCTCTGAAGTTCTAGCCACGACTCCCCAAACCACCTGATCATGAAGCACATCTTCTACCTCCCCAGCAGCCAAGCTGATCCGGAACCGCGGCGCGTTGCACTAGAGAACGCGGGCTATGAAGTCACTGTTTTGGAAGACACAAAGCGTTGCCTGTCCACGGCGGAAAACAACCCGCCGGACATGGTCATCGCCGACGTTCTGCTTAAAGGCATGACCGGATTCGATCTCTGCATAGCGTTACGCTCCGGCGGAGCACCGACGAGTCTTCCGCTCATCTTGTGCACTAGTGTCTACCGTGGAGCTATTTACCAGAACGAGGCAGATCGCATTGGGGTGCAGGAGTACATGCTGCATCCCTTAGACATGGATGAATTCCTTCAGAAGGTCAGCAAGCACTTAGGAGAGTCAAATTCAATTGACTCGGTAGCTGCCTAGCCGAAGAAGTGCCAGAGCAGGAAGCCGAGCAGAACTAGGAAGACCGCACCGGCCACAAAGAACGGCAGCAGTGCGCGAAAGTCGCTGCCGTGGATTTGGTCCATTTCGACCCAATTGAACATCATGCGCACGCCACCATCGAGTTCCGCTCCGCAGTGCGGGCAATTCTCTGGTGCCAGATCTTCGACGCTTTCGCCTGAGTTGTACTCTAGGGGAATGACTCCGTGGCACTCCATACAGTAGTGATTGCGCAAAGCTCCACCTTCGGCGACTCCGGGAGCTCGCGAGCGCTCGCGCAAGAACTCGATCTCGTCGAGATTCATCTCCTTACGGGCCGTAGCCCAGTGCCTCTCATCGTTCACGCCAAAACTCTTCGCCTCGCGAACGCGATCTGAATCGTAGGACTTGGGCAACTCCGGCTTATCCTCGGTCATTAGCGCAGAGCCTCCTCCAAGGCGGTGGCAGCGGTTGTCCGTTCGTCACGGTACTTGGTGATGATTGCGCAGTTCACTGCCAGCGAGTTCGCCATGGCCCAAGTGCCTTTTGCGGGGCGCGTGCCGGGAATCACCACGGCGCCTGTGGGGATTTCTAGCGGCGCATCACGCGTGCCCTTGAGCTCGACTTCGTTGACAAGGTCAAAAACCCTCGTCGTACCGGTAAGAATCACGCCAGCAGCAATCACTGCACCTGCACGCACCAAGACACCCTCGTATAGGCCGGTATTACCGCCAACGAAAGCTCCGTCTTCGACGATCACCGGACGAGCGCCTGCGGGCTCGAGAACTCCGCCGATCTGCGCGGCAGCCGCCACGTGAACTTCTTCGCCAATCTGAGCACAGGAACCGACCAGCGCATGACTATCAATCATGCTGCGCGCGCCGACGTACGCGCCGATGTTGATGTACATAGGCGGCATGCAGACAACGCCTGGCCCAAGGTAACTGCCTCGCCGTACAGCAGAGCCACCGGGGACCATGCGAACATCATCACGCTTATTGAAGCGCCGTACGCGCAAGAGATCCTTGTCACGAAAAGGTGCCGAGCGCAGGTCGAGTTTGGTGTAGTCGCCACTACTGAGTTCGTTGCCCGTTGGAATAACGGGACTCGTACGGAAGATATCCAAGATCGCTTCCTTCACCTCAGTGTGCACGATCCAAGCGCCGTCATCCGCGCGCTCGGCGACACGCAACTCACCGCTCTCGAGGGCATCCAGTAACTCCACTCCACGAGGTACTTTAGGTGAATCAAGCATGGTTCTTATTCGCAGCGAGTAGCTGCTCAACTGTCTTGACGTAGAGAGCCACGGCTTCACGCAGCTCTAACTTACTGACTTTCTCGCCGTCAGTGTGTGCGTCCATGATCGAACCGGGGCCACACAAGAGCGCCTTGCCCCAGCGGCGCATGTGCGGCGCATCGGTCCCGAATGCAACAACTTCGGCTTCATGATCCGGCGGCACATGAAATTCGACCGGCGCGTAACTCTTAAATTCTCCGGCGACTTGCACGTTCTTGTTCAGACAACCCGCGATGCGCTCCATGACATCCTGCGGCTCCTCTACCGTGCGAATCAAAACCTCTGCCGAAGCCCTATCGGCCACGACGTTGGCGGCCACGCCCCCGCGAATCTCACCAATATTTAGAGTGCCTTCCCCGAAGACCGGATGCTCACCCCACTGGCTCGAAATCAAATTGTGGGTGCACTTGACCAACTCGTGAACAGCAGAGGGTCCGATGTCCTGCGAAGAATGCCCCGCGACTCCACGCGCTTCCAGAGTCACCTTGACAATGCCCTTGTGTCCACGCACGAAGCGATTGCCCGTCGGCTCACCAATCAGAACGTGCTGTGGCGCCCAAGGTTCAGCGAGCAGTTCATTGGCAAGACGCGCGCCAGCGCTGTCCGTCTCCTCCCCCGCCGTAAACAAGAAGCCGATGTTCGTAACGCCGCGTTTAAGCAAGATGCGCCCTGCCTCAAGCATGGCTGCCGCTTGCCCTTTAGCGTCACAGGATCCACGCCCGTAGACAAAATCGCTGTCAGAGCGCGAACCAAAGAATGGCGGAACCGTGTCAAGGTGCGTGCAAAAAACGACCTCCGGTCGTCCCGCCCGAGCCAATAGGTTGAAGCGCCCCGGCTCCAGCTCCTGCCGCTCGCAGTCGAAGCCTGTTGCTTCCAGCCTGCGGGATAGAGCATCTCCATAGTCCTCTTCCGCTCCAGTCACCGACGGGATCTCAATCCAGTCCACAAGGTCATTGATCAGCTGTTCCATGGCGTTCTGAGCTCCACGGTACAGCAAGTCTTGGGCTCGTTCAGTTGTTCTCTGGCCGAAGGCGGCTAGAACTAGAATTACTCGCTTCTGCCTGTCGGGAAAGGGGCTGGGTCGTCTCGAACGTTCCGATCCCCATCCGATCAAAGAATTACTGGAAGAGGTTGCCCGCTTGCCACTGCACGAGGAATCAGGGGTCACGAGCGGTTCAAAGGTGGGCGGCCACGCATGCTCCGCAAACCTACGCTTTTGGGTTCGGGGGCTCTTGGCCGAGCGGCGTGAACTACGGGTTGATTGGTCTAAGTTGGTCGCAGTTGAAGAGCCACTGGGATTTGGGACCAACGGGGGCTTCACAGAGGACTTCTACGGGAGGGTCTGGAGTTTGCGGGGGATGAAAACTCGCGGCGAGTTTTTAGGTTCGGTTGCTTTGAGCAAGAATTAGCAGGGGACGTGACGGAGGGAGAATGGGGGGTATTGTCGCTTCCAGCCGAGGGTGACTCGCCAAGATCCTGTGGAGACGATGGAGTTGGGCGCGTCTGGGTCGCGCTGGCGCTTGAAATCGCTCCATCCGTCGAAGTAGTCGCCGGAGGAATAGCGATCGGGACGGCCGCATTCTGATTCCTGCTTGTGCTTCAAGTGGTTGGTCAAAACGTAGCGCAACGCGTTGCGCACCTGCTGGAATCCCTCGAGTAGCACTTGGTGAAACCGTTCAGCGAACACTTTGCCCGTGCGACCCCAGACCTTATTCAAAGCCTTGGCGATCCGGCAGCCGAGTCCGCGCATGCTGTTGGCCAAGAGCTCGCGATTGGGAGCTTCAACAATCATGTGAATGTGGTCGTCCTGGATCGAGAAGTGAATGACTCGCAGCCCCGCGAGCTTGGCCTTTCGTAGCGCATCAAAAATCGCACGAGCCGCCAAGTTGTTGCGCAAAGACGGCAACTCCTTCCGCAACTTCCAAGTGAGATGCAGCACAGCGTGTTTCGTCATCCGCGGCCGCGTCACATGCGTCACCCCTGACTTGCGTTTCCGAGGACCACTCCCTTTTCGCCAACCACCCCAACCATTCGGAAACATCATTTGACTCTGCATACAGACATAGACGTATGAGCCCCTCGTATTCCCAGCTAAAGTGCCAAACTCTGCTTCTATTTAGCTAATAGAGACCGTTTGCGACAACCTAAATCCAACTTGAACTCGGCACTCTTTCCGAACGCCGAAAGCCCCCAGAACCTAAGTTTTATCCGAGACCTCTGCCCAACAATCGCATCTCAAAAAACGCCGCGAGTTCAAAGCCCCCGCAAACTCCAGACCTTCCCGTAGAAGTAGCCTGCGAAGCACCCGCGGGTTCCAAATCCCAGTTGCCCTTCAACTGCAACCAACCAAGACCAATCAACCCGAAGTTCACGCCGCCCGGCCAAAAGCCCCCGTACCGAAAAGCGTAGATTTGCGGAGCAAGCGGGGCCGTCCACCTTTGACCCCTCGCCAATCTCCATGACTCCCGCGATCCCCAGGAGCCCTAACCGGGGGGGCACTCCCCCCCCTCACCCCCGCCCCCCAAACCCCCCCCCCCCCCCCCCCGCAGGATCAACAATCCCGTCACTCCTTCAGCCATCCATCGTATGGATATCGTTCGATCCTCTCTCTCGCCCCGTCTAGCCCAGGATTACAACTTCAACCAAGCCTGGAATAGTTGCCATCCACTCAATCACGCTACAATCTCCGCCTCCTGGCATCCGATCGCCTTCCCTCCCTTACTCCCTCGTCACCTTCCATGTTCCTCACTAGCCTGCTCCTGACCCTCGCTCCCGCCCACACGACCCCGATTCAGGGTAACCGCCGAGAGGAAGTCAAAGTTGCCTACCACGCTCTAGCCGAGGCTCGTGACGCCGAGGGTTTACAGAAGCTCTGGAAAGACAACGTGGGCCTTGTGCTTCAAACCATCGACGCGGACTTGGAAGGCGGCCTTTCTCTGTGGGAAAAATCAAAGGACAGTCCGCCCGAGGACAAGATCGCTGCTCTGCAAGATCGCGCGATGTACGGCGCACGCATGGCGACGAAAGCCCTCGATCAGCCGATCTTTCTGGACTACGCGGCCTCTTTCATCGGTTGGACCGATGACCAAAAACTCGCCTTTCGTTCTGGGCAAGCCGTCTACGGTCGCGCTATGCAAGAGCTCAAGAAGGAAGAGTATG
Organism: Planctomycetota bacterium; assembly: GCA_047639675.1. GTDB lineage: Bacteria > Planctomycetota > UBA1135 > UBA1135 > JABACD01. The sequence continues at coordinate 24,472 of JBLIOI010000047.1, forward strand.
AGGTTGCTTACGAGGCAGGAATGGAAACCGTGGAACGCGCTAGCGCCCTTGGCGACTGGTGGGGTTTGGCGATGGGCTACGGAGCGAAGGGTGAAGCGGCTCGCCAGATGGGCGAATTTGAAGATGCTCTAAATGCCTTGAGCATGGCCCGCCAAATCAACCATGCCTTGGGCTTGCAGTTCAGCGAGTACCGCAACTTGCAATCCATGCTCAATGTGGCGCGTGCCGACGAGCGACTGCTTCGTGCACTAGTCACCGCAGAAGCTGTGATTGAGTTCGCCGAGGCTTTCCAAGACAGTGACACTCTCAAAGCAACCCTCGCCACCAAGGGCCAGATCGAAGACAGCCTGGGGCTGGCCGAGGATGCCGAAGCGACCCGTTCCAAGCTGGAGAAACTCGCCAAATAGCTTGGCCACAAAAAATGACTCACCCCCGCTAGTCGAAACCAGCGGGGGTGAGTCGGATCCCCAGCGCAGCTCTCAGCTGCTGACTCATCACAGCCGGACGCTGACTTACACCGAACGGCGGGTAGGTCATTTTTTCCGGGGTGGCCAGTATTTCATGGGCACCCAAAAGAGAAAAACGGCTTTCTTGGCCAAAGCAAGGCCGCTTTCCAGGCTTTTGCCCCCGGCTGAAGAACTAGGAAAGTTCTTCGCCTGAGTCGATCAGAACCAACTTGGCACCCGCGCTGACGGCCTCGCCCTGCACCGCTTGGATTTCCTTCACCGTGCCTGCCACGGGGGAAGCAATCTCGTTTTGCATCTTCATCGCCTCCAGGATCAGGAGCGGCTCGCCCGCCTCGACGGCTTGGCCGAGCTCCACCAGGATTTCGACCACCACGCCAGGCATGACACTTTTCACGAGTCCGCCAGCCTTGCCCGCGGCTCGTTCAGCGGCATTGGCCGCACGCTCCCGCTCGTCCTCGATTTCGATGCCGTAGAGGTGACCCGCGATCGTGATGTCAATCTGGTTGCTCTCGCCTTCGACGGAGACGCCGTAACTGCGTCCCTCGGAGAGCACCAAGATCTGGCCTTGATCATCGATACTTTCGTAGGCGAGGTCGATCTCATTGCCATCGACCGTCGTGCTTAGCTTGCCTAAGCGTTGAGTCAGCTCGACGACTCGTTCACGGCCATTGACTTGAACGAAGTACTTCATCTTCCTGCTCCATGGCGCGCCGAGCGCCGACGATGATTGCTCGTTCCTTCGCGGCTGCGAGCAAGCCAACCTTCACGGTCACCTTCCGCTGCACCAATCGCACGTTTCTCGGCGCAGTGAAAACGATGCACCGCGGCCAGAGCAGCGGCGAGATCCTCTTCGTTACCTTGCGGCGAAGATAGATCCATGCTTTCCAAGAGGTGTGTGTCGTATTCACCAGCGATGAAAGATTCTTCGCCTAAGACTGCCATTGCAGCCGTAGCGCTCGTGCGCACACCGCCCACATTGAGTTCTTCCAATGCGCGCCGCATGCGCGCAATCGCCGTGCTGCGATCGGGTCCCCAAACGATAATTTTACCCAGCATCGGGTCGTAGTTCAGTCCGACCTCAAGCCCATTGTACATGCAAGAATCAACGCGCACCCAGGGACCGCCTGGCTGCCGCAAGTTCTTGATTCGGCCCGTCGCAGGCAAGAAGCCCGAAGGAACGTCCTCGGCGTTGAGGCGAACTTCGATCGCGTGGCCATTCATCTTCACGTCGTCTTGCTCCAACTCAAGCTTTTCGCCAGAGGCCACTCGCAACTGCTCACGCACCAGATCAATCCCCGTCACCATTTCAGTAATGGGATGCTCGACCTGCAAGCGTGTGTTCATCTCGAGGAAGAAAAACTCGCCCTTGGAGTATAGGAACTCGACTGTTCCGACTCCCTCGTAGTTCACCGCGTGGCCCGCACGCAGAGCGACTTCACCCATTTGCTGGCGCAGCTCCGGAGTGATCACGGACGCAGGGCACTCCTCAAGGAGCTTCTGATGCCGGCGCTGAATTGAGCACTCGCGTTCGCCCAGATGAATTCCATTGCCGTGCTGATCAAAGAGCACCTGGATCTCGATGTGCCGTGGATTGTCGATGTAGCGTTCAACGTAGAGACGACCGTCGCCAAAAGCGCTTTGCGCTTCACCCGAGGCCGTGCGAAAAGCAGAAGCCACTTCGGTTTCGTCGCGCACGATGCGAATACCTTTACCGCCGCCGCCGGCCGCTGCCTTCAAGGCAACCGGCAATCCGACTTCTCGCGCCGCGGCCAAGGCCGCTTCGGGCGTCTCCGAAGCCTCCGTTTGCCCAGGAACCAGAGGGACCTTGGCCGCGAGCATGGCACGACGGCTTTCGATCTTATCCCCCATCACTTCGATCGCTGCGGGCGGCGGTCCAATCCAAACCATCCCAGCCTCGACTACCGCGCGCGCGAAAGCTGCGTTCTCTGAAAGGAAGCCATATCCGGGATGGATAGCTTCCGCGCCCGTCGCCTTGGCTGCTGCCAGGATTTTTTCTGCTACGAGATAGGTTTCGCCGGGCAGGTCACCGTCCAGGGGAACCGCTATGTGCCCCATGCGTGTGTGCAAGGCTTGGCGGTCAAAGTCCGAGTAGACGGTGACGCATTCGACACCCATCTCACGCGCGGTACGAATCACGCGCAATGCAATTTCGCCGCGATTGGCGATGAGGATTCGCTTGAACATGATCAGCCTACAGCGGGATGTTGCCGTGTTTACGGACGGGGCGTTCTTCGTGCTTGGTCTTGTACAACTCGAGTGCACGAATCAATTGTGGGCGCGTGAAACGCGCTTCGATGACGTCGTCAACAAAGCCGCGCGCAGCAGCAGAGTAAGGATTGTTGAAGCGCTCTTCGTAATTCGCTGTGTACTCTGCTTCCGCTTTGACCGGGTCGTCTGCACCTGCGATGTCGCGGCGGTGAATAATCTTCGTTGCGCCCGCCGCTCCCATTACCGCAACCATCGCACCCGGCCAAGCTAGGTTGAGGTCAGCGCGGATGTGCTTGGAACCCATCACATCGTAGGCGCCGCCGTAGGCCTTGCGCGTAATCACAGTTAGCTTGGGCACCGTCGCCTCGCAGTAGGCATAGAGTAGTTTCGCACCATGCCGAATGATTCCACCGTGTTCCTGCGCCGTTCCAGGCAGAAATCCGGGGACGTCCTCAAAAGTCACGACCGGGATGTTGAAAGCGTCACAGAAACGAATGAAGCGGGCCGCCTTGACAGAGGCATCGATGTCCAAGCATCCAGCCAAGACCGCCGGTTGGTTGGCCACAATGCCGACCGAATGACCGCCGAGGCGCGCAAAGCCGCAGAGAATGTTCCGTGCGTAGGCTTCATGAACTTCAAGCCAAGTGTCCCTGTCGATTACGTGCCCGATGACCTTGTGCATGTCATAGGGCTTTTGCGGATCCTCCGGCACTAAGGTGTCGAGCTCGGCTTCACAGCGATCCGCGGGGTCATCCGTCGGCACAAAGGGCGGGCTCTCCGCGTTGTTGAGCGGCATGTACGAAAGCAAGCGGCGCAACATGCCCATCTGTGCGCGACCATCTATCGAAGTGAAATGCGCGACTCCCGAAGTCGCTGCGTGGGTCGCCGAACCACCGAGGTCTTCGCTGGTGACTTCCTCGTGCGTCACCGTCTTGACCACATCGGGCCCGGTGATGTGCATGTAGGACGTGCCCTCCACCATGCATACGAAGTCCGTGATCGCCGGGCTATAAACAGCTCCACCAGCGCACGGCCCAACTATCGCTGAGATCTGTGGGATAACCCCAGAGGCTTGGGTATTGCGCCAAAAGATCTCCGCGTAGCCACCGAGGCTCCGGACCCCTTCCTGGATGCGTGCGCCGCCGGAATCGTTAAGGCCGACGATCGGAACGCCGACCTTGAGCGCAGCATCCATCACTTTGCAGATCTTCTCTGCGTGGGTTTCCGAGAGAGAACCCCCGAACACCGTGAAGTCCTGACTGAACAGATAAATTGGACGGCCATCGACACGCGCATGCCCCGTCACGACGCCATCACCCAGAATCACTTGATCCTGCATGTTGAAGTCGTGGCAGCGGTGCGTCACGAAGCGATCAAGCTCGACAAATGAGCCCTCGTCCACGAATAAGTCGATTCGTTCGCGAGCGGTCAGCTTGCCCTTCTTGTGCTGCGTGTCGATGCGCTTTTGGCCACCCCCAATCAGGGAGGCGGCGCGCATCTCGTGGAGGCGTTCGAGCGGAGACTTGGTCGTCATGGAGTCTTGGGAGGGTGATGGGTTGCGCGAGATTCTAGCCTGTACGGGTCTTGTCGGGCTAGCAGCCTGCGCACATTGCGTATGATTAGGCGGCCCTTCCAACCAGTAATCCCCACTCCTCCGTGCGTCAACTCCTCCCCATCACGCTGACCTTGGCCGCCTTCCTCACGGGCTGCGCAAAACAGGCCCCCAAGCCCAACGTGCTCTTGATCGTAGTCGACACCTGGCGTGCGGATCGGCTCGGCCGAGGCGATCTGACGCCGAATCTTGACGCCTTCGCGAAGGAGTGCTTGGTCTTCGATCACGCGCAAAGTCCAAGGGCCAAGACAACGCCGGCAGTGACCAGTCTGATGACTGGTCTCTACCCCCACGACCACGGTGTGCGCGATTTGACTACGCCGCTGGCCCCTGACGTTCCGGTCATCGCCGAGGCCTTTAAAGCCAATGGCTATCGGACCGCAGCGATTGTCGGCAATTACGTTTTACAGCGTGAGCTCTCTGGATTAGCGCGCGGCTTCGATTTATGGATCGAGGATCTTCCAGAGTTGAGCGGTACCATGCCCGAAGGAGTGCCGTTACGTCGCGCAAAGTCGATCACCGACGGTGGTCTATGTGCGCTCGGCTTGGGACAACCCGCAACTGATGGCGCTGGGCCACAGGAAGCGTTCACGCGCAACAATCTCCCCTGGTTCATGTGGCTGCACTACATGGATCCACACGGTATGTACTCGCCGCCCGAACCTTATCGCAGCTTGGCTTTGAAAGCTTCGAGTAAACAAGGCGGGATCGAGCGCATCCCCGCTGCAACCAGCCCCGCCCGCACGGCGATCTCGCCTCAGTGGGTTGCCGACTACAACGTGCCCGACTCAGCCAGATTGACTGACGGCGGCATCGACGCTCGACACGTCCGCGCGTTGTATGACGGCGAGGTCCGTAGCGTGGATGCGCAAATCGGTCGACTCCTAGACAAGCTGCGCGCATCCGGAGCACTCGCCAACACACTAGTCATCATCACCTCCGATCATGGCGAGAGCCTTGGCGAACACGACTACTGGTTCGAGCACGGACGACACGCCTACGAGGCGACTTGTCGTGTTCCGCTCATGATTCACTTCCCTGAGACCTTTGCGGCACGCCCCAAGCCAGGTTTGCGCACCGGAGACATTTCCCTCGCAGACATCTTCCCAACCCTCGGTGACATTCTCTTGCCGCGCATACGCCAAGCTCCGGGACAGCGTGAATCCGTGCGCGGTAAGTCGCGCGCGGCGCTCATGATGGAGAGTCGTGCGCAGGCCGGTGCCGTCTTCTGCGAGAAGGTGGAGCGTGCTGAAAAGGCCAACGCAATCCAGGCCAAGGCGGCCCGAATTGGCGATTGGAAGCTGATTCGGCGCTATTCGCACCTAGCAGATTCAAGCAATCCAACGGACCGCAAGCTGATCGTGCTGTCCGAAGAACTCTTCGACCTGAAGAGCGATCCCGACGAAGCGATCAACTTGATTCAAGATCCGCCGGCAAATGCCCCGCTGGAAGAACTCGCAACGGAATTGCTGCGGTTCTCTAAGTCCGATCAACATTTCAGCGACCTCGCGCGTCTCCTTCAGCAAAAGCGCGAGGAACTCGGGCGCACGGACCCTGAAACTCTGCGAGCCCTGAAAGCGCTCGGCTACTAGCAGCTCGCGCTGAAACTGCTTTTGCCCCCGGCTGCTAACGCACCGCAGCGGCTGGCGGACTCAAGAACACCTCAAGTCCCCAGTCCGCTTTCGTTTTTGTGATCCCGATCGAACAACCGGTAAGCGACGCGCCCTTGTCCGTCTTCGATGGACGCCAGCTATCCGCAGTTGGCCGATCGCTGATCAAGCCTTTTTTTAGTGCCTGATCGAACAGCCCTCCGCAGATTGAGGTGGGATGAGCTTGATCCTCGATCTGAAGTTCAAGCAGAACACTGCCGACCTCTTTGGTGTGCGCTAGAAAGGTAGATGTCCGGATCAGTAGCAAGCCGCCTAGGTGCTCACCGCTTGGCTTTGTTAGACGCACCTTCTCCGGCCCTGATTCACAGAGGGTGACCGTCGCCCACAATCCATCGCCCAACCGTAGCTTGAGTTGGGTTGAGGCTGCGACGAAGACATGAACGGGTCCTTTCGACGCGCCCTTCTCTGCCGGAAACTGAACTTTCGCACCCTCGGCTCGCAAACGGGCAACGAGTAATGAAGCCAAGTCAAATGACGAGGTGCGCTGTGCCAGGTGCAGTCTGAGATGTGCATCTTTGACCGCCTCCCCATCAAAGAAGCCCCATTGGATTTCGACGGTGCCTCCGCCACGAGTCTCCACGCTCCCCCCAAAGGTGACCTGCATCAAGCCCTCTGCTTCGCTGTCCGGAGCGACGAAAAGGAGCACGGAAAGGGCGAGGAGCAATCGGGTGAAAAACGGCATGGCTTTCTCCAGTAACGAGTCAATGCTCGTGAATTGAGGGGGGCAATCGACCGGATGGGACGGATCTGACGACCGTCCAGTGATTCTATTCCCTTGCTCTAGCGTTCCACAATATTGTGTGGTCGCGAGCAATGGTTACCCCGCCAGGACTTGAACCTGAAATGTCTGGACCAAAACCAGATGTGTTGCCAATTACACCACGGGGTAGCCGATGGCGGTGAGCATACCAATGGGCTCGGAAGAGTCGAGACCTAGCTCCCAGGTTTTTTGATCCCTTTGAGAGGTTCTGGGCAGGGCGCCGAACCTGCTCAGCAACCTGCGAGCCACAATCTCAGCGATCGGCGGGCAAAAACTCGAGAACCGCCCGCCGCGCTAATTCGCAAGCGCTGGTCGTGGCCCAGTCACAAATGAGGTCGCGACCCTTCGCCGGAAACTGCAACTTGTGGGTCGTGACTTGGCCGTCGAGGCAGATGCCTACGTAGACGAGGCCTACAGGCCTCTCCACGCTGCCCCCGCCGGGACCTGCGATTCCACTGGTAGACAGAGCCAAACGCACCCCAGCGGCCTTGGCCGCGCCAGAAGCCATGGCTCCAGCCACTTCGGGTGAGACGGCACCATGAGCTTCAAGCAGGTCGCTCGAAACCTGCAAGCGCGCCCTCTTCGCGTCGTTCGAATAGGTCACAAAGCCTTCCTGGAAGACCTCGCTAATTCCCGGCAAGGCGATTAGGCGGGCCGCAATTTGCCCGCCCGTGCATGACTCCGCGCTGGCAAAGGTGAGCTGCTCGCGCAAAAGGAGTTTGCCAAGCGCAACCGCCGTGGACGGATCGTCTTCGGAAAAGATGGCTTGGCCAAATCGTTCACGGAAGGCCGCGACTCGCTCGGAAAATTTCAGACCGCTACCGTCGCTCGCCGACCCGCTGCCTTCAATGCGCACCTTGAGTACGCGCCCAGAGGCACAAACTCCGATGCGCGGCTCTACATCGCGCGACATCCAATCCCCCACCCGATCAGCAAACTCGCTCTCCGGGATCCCAAATAGGTTGAAATTAGCGACCCGCGTCTGAATCTCACTCGGAAAGGCTGCGCCAATCCAGGGTTCGAATTCCTCGATGAACATCATCTGCAGTTCACGCGGCGGACCGGGGAAGGAGGCAATCCAGCTGCCCGATTTTTGCTGCAAGCGAAAGCCCGGCGCCGTACCCGCGTTGTTGGGGATGATCTCGGCACTTGTAGGAAACAGCCCCTGGCGTTCGTTGGCAGCCGACATTTCGATCTGGCGCGAAGCGAACAGTTTGCGAATGCCCTCTACAATTGAGCCGTTTAAGACCAGATCACGCTCCGTCGCGCGTGCAATCGCATGACGAGTGAGATCGTCCAGTGTCGGGCCCAGCCCCCCGGTAACCACGACCAAGTCGACCTGCGCTCCAAGCTCGATCAGGCGCGCCGCGATGGCCAACTCATCGTCACCCAAGATCGAAAAGCCACGCACGTCGAATCCGAGATCCGTCAAGCGACCTGAGATCCATGATGAATTCGTGTCGACCTGCTGGCCGTTGAGCAACTCGTCTCCGATCGCGAGGATGGCAGCTGTGGCC
>JBLIOI010000048.1:0-32504 GCA_047639675.1 Planctomycetota bacterium
GTTGAGTAAAAAAACCAGGGCCCCTGGCTCTGTATTGTGATACGAACTTCCTTCGACTCACCGAGAACGCGATACATCGTGCGCTCGGAGCACATGTACGTGCCTTCGTCCAAAAGCGTCGCGTAGACCTCGCCAGGCGCTTTGTCCACGAAACGAGGCGAATGCAGTGTTTCAAGCACCCTGCCACGTTGCGCAGTGGTCAGCTTGCGCGGCGGTGGCTTCGGTGGCCGAGTAGATTGTGGGATATCCCTTCGGCGCTGGCGGTAGAGCGATGCGCGTGGAACCCCAAGGGATTTACACGCTGCGGCGACGTCCGTATGTGGAGCGAGTTTTTCAACAGCCGTCATGAGTTCTGGCCTTCGTCCTCGATCGTCTCCAGTCGAATCCCCAACACCTCGGAGACTTTTTTTTGGACATCGATGATCAGGCTGGCAGTCTTCAGCTCCCGCTCGAGACGAAGGACCTTCTTCTTCAAGAGTTCATTTTCTTTGAGCTCAGCCCGTGCGGGATTCGGCTTGGGCCCGCGCTTCTGCGAGGCCAAACCTGTCAGCCCTCCGCCCTTCGCTGAGCGACGCCACTCCGCCAACAGGGACGAGTACAAACCCTCTCGCCGCAATAGAGCACCTATCTCGCCGGGCTTAGAGCATTGGTCAGCTTCGCGGACGATGCGCTGCTTGTAGGCGGCGGTAAAACTCCGTCGTCGGGCGGTCGCGGAGACTTCTGGATTTGGCGGTCTTGGGTCTACCCCCGATGCGGCGGAGCCGTTGATTGCCCCTCCGTCTCCCTCGGTCTCGCTACGCTCGACCTCGATCGCCTCCGGGGCAATCAACGGCTCGTCCCGGCCTTCGCCGGGGGGGCTGGTTTCGTGTTCCTTGGTCATGTGCAGTCACCTTACGCCCTCCTGTAATTAGTGGGAGGGATGTGTCTCACGCATGTTGACAGAGAGGGGCAAGCGAACCGCACACCTTCAAATTGCCCGCGAGCTTCACACGCCCACGCCCACCCAGCTAAAGCGACTCGTACAGAGTGACCTCGTCGAAGGCCACGGTTAGCTTCATCTGGCCCAGTTTGACGACGACCTGCTGCTCGTCGCGGCGGACCTTGTGGACGGGACAGCGCTGCTTGTAGCGCGGTAAATAAACCAGGTCGCCCTTCTTCATGGTCTTCAGAAAGGCTCCGCGGCGCTGGGTCAGACTCGCTCCGCCAAGGGCTTGGTCCAGGTCCTCGAAGACCTTTTCCATCTCGGTGCGTTGGACGGCAGAAATTTGTGGCAGGAGCGAGCGGGCGCGAGTCAGGGAGCTGCGTGCCCCACGCACGCGTTCTTCGAGACCGCGTTGGGCTTCGGCTTCGAGCAGATCGCGGCTGCGTTCGAGCTCCTTCATGTCCTCAGCCAATACGCGCGATGCGATACTAGCCTCCTCCAAACGGTTCTCGGCCGCGCCCCGCGCGCGTTCGGCTTCGGTACGCACTTCGCGCACATCGGCCATCAATTTGACGACTTCCTCATCGCGCCGAAACAGCCTCTGATTTGCCCTTTCGATCAATTCCTTGCTCAAGCCCAAGCGGCGCGCAATGATCAAGGCAGCGGATTCGCCGGGAACACCGACCAAGACGTGATAGCAGGGCTTTAGGGTTTCCAGATCGAATTCTGTGCAGGCGTTTTCCGCGCGTTTGTTGCGGAAGGCAAATTCCTTGAGGCGTCCGAGGTGTGTGGAGACCAGAGTCGGTGAACCACGTTCCAAGAGAACTTCGAGGATCGCTTCCCCAAGCGCTGCGCCTTCATCCGGATCGGTACCCCCGCCAAGTTCATCGAGTAGCACCAAGGTCTCGGCGCTGGCTCGCTGCAAGCCGCGACGGATACGCAGGACGTGCGATGAGAATGTCGAAAGGCTTTGGCTGATCTCTTGCTCGTCACCAATGTCTGCGGCAATGCCGTCGTAGAGCGGAACCGTGCTGCCTTCGCCGCAGGGGATTGGCAGGCCGAGCTGCACCATCACGGACATCAATCCGGCGGTCTTCAAGGCCAGTGTCTTTCCACCGGTGTTGGGTCCGGTGATGATCAACATGTCGAAGTCTTCACCCAAGCGCAAATCGATCGGAATCACCTCTTCCAAGGCCCCGCGACGCTTTTCCGCGATGAGCAGCGGGTGCCGCGCGGCGCGCAATAGCAAGCCAGGAACAGCCCCCTTATCCCCGGGCAAATGCGACATGCGCGCTTCGAATGCCACGGCGAAGTCGACGCTGATTATTGCGAATTCGATACGGCCGAGGTGCAATGCGGTGACTTCCAATTGCGCTTCACGCGCAATCACTTCGCGCGAGAATTCGGCCAGGATGCGTGTCAGTTCGCGGCGTTCGTCATGACGCGCTTCCGACAGGCGGTTGGCCAGCTCGATCACTTCACGCGGCTCGACAAAAGCTGTCTGCTCCGTTTGCGAACGATCATGAATGATGCCTTTGACGCGACCGGAAGCTTTCGCTTTGACCGCTAAGCACAAGCGGCCGCCGCGCAGGTGGACACGACTGTCCGTCAGGTGATGGCGAATTTCGGTGCGCGAACTGATGCTGCGCAAGGTCGAGTCTATCTTGCCTGCAATGTCACGGATCTCGCGGCGGAGCCGCCCAAGCATCGGCGAAGCGCTGTCGAGCACACGTCCGCGCTCATCCACCACTTCTCCCAAGCGATCGCCAAATGCAGACAGGTCCGGCACGCTGACGGCGGATTCCGCCAAGGTCGGCACGTCCTCAACGCGCGACATGAACCAGCGCTTGAGACGATCTGCCGCGCTCAAGAGCCCGCGCAGGGCGGCCAGGTCAGCCTCGTCCAAGGGGCCCTCGTGGGCAGCGAGGACTATTGGCCGCGGATCTGTGACACCGCCCAGGCTGATCTGATCATCGGCCCGCACTAAGAGTTGAACTTCCGCGAAGCGCGCCATCGCTGCGCGCACGTCGCTCTCCGGCTGGGGCACCAATTCGATCAATACACGCCGGCCAAGTGAGGAATGGCTGAATTCTGCCACCAACTCCAACACGCCCTCCAGCTCCAAAGTATGCCAGGCGAAGCGCTCGCGCTGCTTTTCCCGTTCGGCTTTGTCCTTTTCCTTTCTCGTTCCGGTGCTCATCACTTCTGGCTTTCGTCGCCACCCTTTTCGGCAGCTGGTGGCCGCAAAGCGTAGACGGAAAGCTGCATAGCCGCGCCCCGATCCTTGGGAATCATCACCTTTCCAAGCTCGCGTACCTGCCAACCGAGTTCATCCATCAACATCGTGGCGTAGTTGCGAGTGAAAGCGCGCGCGCCGCGATTGCCGATGTCCGCGGGGTCTGTGCTGATCATCACATCGAAGCGCTTGGTGAAAGCGCGCAATTGATCGGCATTCCAGCCCGGGTCCGATCCTGTGAAGGTCACATCCATTGGAAGGTGCGACTCACGCAGGAAGCGCGCGCGATTGCCACTCTCACTCAAGAGCGAGAGGTGGATCGCCGCAGGGCAAAGCTCGGTGTTGATGCCAATCCAGCCCAGGGACTCACTGGCTCCAACTTCGGCGTGGACCAAGCCCATGATCTCGGCGGTTGCCTGCGGAGAAATTCCTGGCGTCCACATCTGGCGATCCGCGCCCAAGCGATGCTTCTCGGACAGAATGCTCGAGATGTAATCCTGCGTGCTTTGGTCTCCGCGTAGGAGCCCTAGCTTCTCAGCCAGCCAGGGACCGTCGGCGCCCGGTTTGAACAATAAGAGTAACGAGAGCCCTCCAATCGACAAGCTTCGCCCAATCGCGCTGATCGGCAAGATGCCGGAGATTCCGCAGGCAGCCAGGATCCAGAACACGGGCGCACTCGGAATCAGAAAGCGATCGAGATGAAAATTGTGGGTCCAGACAGGGATCCCCATCGCAAGCAAAACTAGCCACAGAAGCCGTGCACCGGGCGCTAGGACTCCGGCAACTGATCCGAAGAGCCCAAGCAATTGCACAGCGAATAGGCGGGCTGTGAAGGTCAAGCAAATCGCCATGAATATCAAACGCTGCGACCAGGGCGTCGCTGCCATTTCTTGATTGCTGCTCAAGAAAGCGAACAAGACCCGCCTGTGGTCCGCCCCCATTTCAAATCCATAGGGCAAGGGCAAGAGCAGCCACCACCCCACAGCGAACAAGAAGGGAAGCGCTAGGAATGGCAAGCAGTGAATCTCCGACCAAAAGCGTCCCGCGCGCTTAGCAAGCATCAAGCCCACCAGCCAATCCAAACCGCAACCAGCGACGAGCAAGATGCCGTAATTGAACTTCACAAAGAACGCTGCGGCCAAGAGCAAGCTGGCCCATATGGCCCGCATTCCTTCACCGCGCTCGCCACGCATCGTCGTACGCCGGAGCCATGCGCGCAACGCAAAGACGGCGCAGCATGTAAACGGCACTTCCAAGAATAGGCTGGCCCCGTAACCGAGCGCCATCGGCGAGAGCGCTGCAAAGCCAAGCGCCAACCAAGGCAAGAGATCATCCCCGCGCAAGCGTCCTTCGCCATAGGGTCGACGCGCCCGCACAACTTCCTGAGCGAGCAAGAACACCCCCCACAGGGTCAGGGCCCAAACACCTAGTCCCGCCGCGCGACAGACCCACTCAGAGATCCCAAACAACCCTTGGACTGCCGCTAGGACGAGCGGCCAACCGAATGGATACTGCTGGCAAGTGTGCAGCACGCGGAAGAAGCCGCTGAAATCGCCCTCCTGCACCGAGAGCAACATACGCACCGCGGGCAGCTCCGCATGGCTCGCTTCGTCCCAGCCCCAGCTCCGCTGCATGTCGAGGGTTACGACCCAATACACGCCAAGGGCGAAGCAAACGAGCGCTGCTCTTAGTGCGGGCGAAAGGCTCCAGCTAACGGAACGAGCAGTGGACGGTTCGGGCATAGGAACGATTGTAACCAGTCCCCTTCAGGGACGTTCGCGCAAGAGCAGCGCTGCTTGCCAAGTTGCATCGGAAAGTCGCGTTGTCATTCCGTCGTTGCTACGAAATCCGGTGTTCAAGAAGCCAGGGGTTCCGGCGTCTCCATCGAAGTCGTGCAAGAACTTCCACGAGATGTACTCCATGTCGAGCAGATTGGTCCGACTGAGAAACTCAGTCACAAAATCACTCTGGTCCATCTCCGCTCCGGGATAGGGCGCCGCCGCGGTTGCTGGCCAGGCAATTTCGTGAAAGATCACAGGTCCAGTCCAATGAGCGCTGATCTCGTCATAGTAGCCCGCCGGGATCGCCATGGGCGTTGCGTACTCGAAGTACGGATAGGATGTGAATCCAATCGCATCGATCTTGCCCGATGCAGCGATGTCATCCACCAGGTTCCAATGCGCCGCATCCATCCAGCCGACGGTCCCTGATCCCAAGCCCTTCATATGCTCGAGCTGAAAGATCGTCGACACGATCGTGTTCGGGCTGACTGCTTTGATCGAGTCATAGCATTCACCCAACATGCTCAACCAGTCAGGCCAACCCGCCATATCGCCCAAGTACCAAGTGTTCACTTCATAACCCAGAAATAAGTTGGGCGGTTGGTTGACGGAAGCGTAGTAGGTCACCATCGCGAGGAACTCATCGCGTGTCTCTTGGTTCGTCCAGGAGTTGTCGATGCCATCGCCTTCGCTAGTCAAGTCCGGTGTTCCATCAGCAGCCGCCCAACTGAATCCAACCGCCGGTTCGATGCCATTTTCGATTCGGGCCGTTTGAGCGAAGGCGGCAAGATCCGGCACGTTACCCGCGTCGGCCACACTGTTGCGCCAAGGCGAATTGAAGGAGATCAAGCGCCCCCACGGATCGCTATTCGTGAGAAACTCGAGCTCGTTGTCATCCGTGATCGAACCCGCGTGGCCAATGGGCGAAAAAGCCACACCGAATAGCACGTCTTGGTGAACGACAAGGACCCACTCTTGCATGATCGGAACCTCACCGTCCGTCACCATGATCGTCACGGGCACCTCCCCAAGATCTGTAGTAGCGGGCGTCCACGTCACCATTCCGCCACTGTCGATCGCCATGCCCACCGGCCCAGTCACGATCGAGTAGGTGATATCGTGAACATAGCCAGCCGCGTGGGAGTCGTATTCGTAGTCACCATCCACTACAGCGGTCGCCGTCGGCGTGGTCACAAAAAAGGGTCCCATCAAACCCTGATCTGAGCATCCGGCCGCGATGAGGAGGATGAGGACGACAGCGAAACGAGGTAGAAAGCTCAAGGAGAGATTGGCGCGAAGCATGAAAGGCTGCCGGCGTGGCCGGATAGGAGCAGGTAGGTAGCCCAAGAACCTCGCAGCTCAGAGCTCCAATCGCAAGCACAGGATGCCCCATTCCCAACAACCATCGCTCCATCCGCAATTGGCTCCCCTATTGGGCAGCAGCGGGGCAGCAGAAAGCGTCCAATGTGCCCTGACCGCCGGCACTCATGCTGGCCCAATTACATCGACCCCGAACGGAGCCTGCGATGACACGACTTTTACTTCCTATCCTCTGCGCCCTCGCCATCCCTGGTAGTCAGAACCTGGCCACGAGCTACAAAGCCGAAGCGGGCTTCCGGATCGAGATCGAAAGTACTTTCAGCCTCGAGACCGTCGACTCCTCCATGGAGCGTGACGGTGAGCCCATGGAGGGCTTCGGCGACATGAGCTCCGAGCAAACGCGGCAGATTGTGATGATCGATACGATCTTGGAAAGTGAGGAAGGTGCACCCACTCGGGTGCGGCGTGAGTTTGAAGCACTCTCTTCCGCATCCATCATGACCATGGGCGATCGCGAAATGGACGAGGAAGGCGAGAGTCCGCTTAACGGTGTGGTGCTTGAACTGACAGCAGTAGATGGCGAAGTGAGCGCAACGGTTTTGGAAGGTGAAGCTCCGGATGACGATGCGCTCCTCGAAGGCCACGGTGTTGCGCTTGCCCTCGACGCCTTGCTACCGGGCGACGAGGTCGAAGCTGATGACTCCTGGGAGATTGACGGCGACGCACTGCTGCGTGCCACAGGCTTCGACATCGAGAAAGCGCTATTCCCCGCCCCAGAGCGGGAAGAAGGCAATCACGAAGGCGGCGGCGAAGGAGGCAGAGGTCGCGGTCGACGGGGACCGCGTGGCGCCCCCGGTGCAGAGCGCTATTTTGCCAATGCCGAATGGGACGTGAACGCCACGCTTGAAGCCGAAACGGAAGATCATGCTGGAGTCGATTGCCTAGTCATCACGATCAAGGGCGAAGGATCCGGACAAGTACCGGAACGCGAACGTGGCGGACGCGATCAACGCGATGGAGAGTTCGCAGTAGGACTTGGCGCGCGCCGTCCCGAGAATTCATTCGAGATTGAGCTTGAGGGCAAGCTCTACTTCAGCGTCGCCGATGCTCATCCCGTGCATGCCGAATTGAAGGCGACGATCTCGACTCAAAGTGAGCGCGAGATGAACCGACGCGACTCTCACATGATCATCCGATCGTCGCAGGAGGGAGAGTTGGTTCACACCGTGGACATCACTCCCGAAGCGGGCGAGTGATCGACTAGAACGCTCCAGTTCGACGGAGAGCGGCGTCGCGCCGCCTCCACGTGAGCATCACGCAAGCTGTGATTGCGAAGGCCACGACCCAGGTTCCTCTGAGGGCAAGCCACGGGCTCTCGAGGAGCCAGGCCCAGAGTAGTCTGCCCCCCTGCCGGCCATTGAGATGCACGCAGAGCAACAATCCGGAGGGAGCAGCGGTAGTCGCCACGGCAACTCCCGTAAGGAAAATGGTGTACCCACTGCGCGCACCGCGGTTCTTGTAGCTCCTCCAGACGAGGGCAGCGAGACCCAAGTCGAGGGCGAGGGCGATGAAACCCAGCAGGCACATGAGCAGGAAGCCGATGACAATCATTGGCTGCCTCCAAGCAGTAGGGCCACTGGAACTGGTTTTGGCATGCCTCTACTCTACCCCTTTGAACGCGCGCCGAGAGCCGATCAGCACAGCTTATCGAGGCAACGCGCACAATAAAGTGGGAGTTAGAGCGCTACATGGCGATGATGAGGGCAAGAACCTAGCCCGCCACACACATGGAACAACTACTACTCCTCTTCGCCTTCCTCATCACCGCCACCTGGGTCATCGCCGTTCCGGTGATGTCCATCGTCGCACTCCTGAGGACTCGCAAGCTGGAAAGGCGCGTTGGCAAGCTCGAGCAAGAACTGCGCGATGCAAGGAGCTCTGAGCCCATCGCCCCCATCCCTCCGAGGCCAGCAAAGGCTCCGGTACGAATTGAACGGCCGGAGACATCGAGCGCAAGACCTCGGGCACAAGCTCCAACTCCCAAGCCGAGTGTTCCGGCAGCTCCCGTTCAACAAAGACCGGCGGCAAGCAAAGCGAAGCGAGCTTCCACCATCGAGTGGGAGCAGTGGATCGGCATTCGTGGCGCGGCCGCGCTCGGCGGATTGCTATTCGCCCTTGCAGGTCTGCTCTTCTTTCAGCACGCCGTGGCAAACGACTGGCTCAACGCAAATATGCGCGTGGCAAGTGGAGCGACTGTGGGTCTCTTGGCTTTGGCTGTTGGCGAGTTCTTCCAACGCCGCTTGTACCGCTTCGCGCCCTCCGCCTCAGTGGGTGCCGGGGTTGTGATTTTATTTGCAACGACTTGGGCCTCCTACCAACTCTACGACTTCATTCCAGTCCTGGTCGCTCTGCCCTTGATGGCGATCATCACTGCACTCTGCGGCGTCTTCTCAATTCGGTTCAACTCACTCTTCGTTGCAGTCCTTGGATTGCTCGGTGGTTTCGCGACACCGCTCTTGCTCTCGATCCAGCCAGAGAACCCCATTGGACTCTTCGGCTACCTGTTACTGCTCGATCTCGGACTGCTTGCGCTTGGCAAACGCATGAAATGGTCGATGCTGTCCATTCTTGGAGTGCTCGGCAGTTATGGGGTGATGCTCGCCTGGGTGTTTCTGCAGGAAGGACCCCAGTCGCACCCCGTCATCTTGATGGGGCTCGGAGCCTTCGCCTTACTCTTCATCGCTGCCGGTCAACGGTCCCCTATCAAGGCTGGCAGTTCGAGCTTCGCCAGCCAGGCCGGAGCCCTGTTATTGCCCTTCGCCTTCGTCCTAAACTTTGCCTCCTACACGGATCTAGGCGACAAGCTCTGGCCAATGGCCCTCTTGGCCGGATTCCTCGCAGTCGCCGCAAACTGGGTTGGAAGCCGCCAAGGCGCGAAATGGCTTCCGGTTGGCGTTGGAGCTGGAACCCTGGCTCTCGTCGGATTGTGGCTGGAGCGAACCGGTGTTTCGCACGGCACCTTATGGGAATTCTGCGGGTCGACTGTTGGGCTCGGCGTGGTGTTCCTTGTGGCGGATCGAGTCTTTTTCGGTGAGCACGCTGTGCAAAAGACAAGCGTCGAAGCTCCCGCGATTGTCAGCGTGGGCTTTGCACTCATGACTTCTGCCGCAGCGCTGTTTTACTTGGATACGAGCCCCTGGCCGTGGCTGGTATCGGCACTTGGACATACCTTCTGCCTGCACTGGTTGGGACGCAGGGTTGGCTTGGGGGCTCTGCGCGTTGTCGGTTCTTTGTGCGCAAGTTTGACCTTGGGCCTGCACGTCATGGACATCGCAGGCACCAGCCTAAGCGGCGTGCCCGGGCCAGCCGTGACACTGAGTTGGATCGCTGGCGCCTGTAGCGGCATGCTGGCACTCGCCGTAGTCGCGGAGAAGCTTGAGGGCAGCGCACGGAGCAAATGGGCCTGGCACGCGGCAGCGCTCTTCCCGTTGGGCCTCCTTATCCTTCCTCCTGTGATGGGCGCACATCTATCGAGCGCACTCCTCCCCGCGCTGCTCATGCCAGCTCTCCTCGCAGGCTTCGTAGTCGCGGCAGCAGTCCGCCGCGGATGGGGCGCTTGGTACTTCATCGCCGGAGCTACTTTCCTGGCTCGAAGAGCAGAGTGGATCCTCTACTCAACGGATGTGGCAGGACCGCTTGACGAGGCAGGAGCACTCCTTTCACTTGAGCTTTTCGCCTACATCCTTCTCGTTGCCACCCCTTTGGTTTTTCACAAAAGCCTGGGTGCGTCACGCTTGGCCTGGGCGTCCGTTGCCGTATTCCTTTGCTTCTCGCTCTCCGCTTTGAACCAGCTCTTTGGGGCGCACTTTGCATCGGACGCTCAGTGGCCTTCCGCCGCGCTGCTCGGCGGAATTGCCCTGGCTCTCGGATCCATTGCCAAAGAACGACTCACAGCGGAAAACTCATCAAGGCACGATGCTATACGTTGGACGTTTAGTGCAGCCAGCCTGCTCACTTCCTTAGCTGTCGCGCAGCTAGTCGGTCATCATGTCGCACTCGTGTTCTTTGCGCTCAGCGCTTTGGGTCTCGCCGCAGTCTGGCGTATGCAACCCGCGCGCCCGTTGAAATGGGCCTGTGCAATTTTGATGGGCTTGGGAGCTTCCACACTCCTCCTTCGAGTGTTGCAAACGGTCGCCGAAGAGGCCCTTGTCTTCCCCAACTCCGACCTGCTCGTTTGGAACTGGACAAGTTACGCCTGCGCCGTTCCGGCCCTATGCGCATTGGCAGCGGCCATCTTGATTGGCGACGGCAAACGCACGATGGGCTTCCTTGGCTTAGCGAGCGCCGGCTTTGCCTTCGTCTGGCTGAACTTGCAGGTGTTCTTGTACTTCGAACAAGCCGAGTATCTGAAGCTCAGCTTCAAGCACCTGCCCGCCCGCGACTTGGTCCTATCGATTTGCTGGATCCTGTACGCCCTGTCCCTGCTTGCCGCCGGAATGGCCGGCAAGATCAAAGGCTTGCGCCAGCTCAGCTTGGCCTTCTTGCTGCTTACGCTGGCCAAGGTCTTCCTCTACGACTTGGGCGACTTAAGCGGCCTCTACCGCATCGGCTCCCTGGCAGGACTTGCCGTTTCATTGCTCTTGGTCTCCCTCGTCTACCAGCGCTTTGTGTTCCCGAGGCAATCGCCGCCAATCGACGAATGAGCGCCCCGCTTGAGAAAGCTGTGTGAGACCCCAAAAAGGGGCTGACATCGCGCCCGCCTCGGGGCCTACAATCCCCCCATGGACATTCGTAACAATGAGGGGCGTTTTGAGACGCGGGCAATTCACGCAGGTCAGACTTCCGATCCCCAGAACGGGGCGGTGATGACACCGGTGTTTCTAACGAGCACTTTCGAGCAAGATGCACCAGCAGTGCCGCGGGACGGCTACGAGTACTCGCGTACCAAGAACCCGACGCGCTTGGCTCTTGAGGAGAACATCGCTTCGCTTGAAAACGGCAAGTGGGGTCTGTGCTTCGCTTCCGGTCTCGGCGCGACCAATGCGCTCTTGGACAAGTTGGTTCCCGGCGACCATGTAGTTTGCGGAAACGACTTGTACGGCGGTACGCACCGTATTTTCCGCCAAGTCTTCGAGCGCTATGGCATCAACTTCAGCTTCATCAATTCTTCGGAGATCGACGAAGTCAAGCGGGCGATGAAGCCGGAAACCAAGTACGTCTACTTGGAGACTCCCACCAACCCGCTTCTGCGTCTTTCTGATATTGAGAAGGTTGCTGACATCGCGCATGCGGGCGGCGCCCTTTGCGTCGTCGACAATACTTTCGCAACGCCCTACCTGCAGAACCCGCTCGACATGGGTGCAGACGTTGTTCTGCACTCGATGACGAAGTACCTGGGTGGACACTCGGACGTGATCGCCGGAGCTTTGGTCGGCAACGATCCGGAACTCTTCGATAACTACGCCTTCTTCCAAAACTCCTGCGGCGGCAGCTTGGACGCCATGAGCAGCTTCCTGGTCATGCGCGGAATCAAGACCTTGGCTTTGCGAATGGAGTGCCACTGCAAGAGCGCCATGAAGGTCGCCAAGTACCTCGAAGCCCACGACGCCGTTGATCGCGTCTTCTACCCCGGTTTGGAAAGCAATCCGCAGTATGGCTTGGCCAAGCGCCAGATGCGGGGCTTCGGAGGAATGGTCTCCTTTGAACTGAAAGGTGGCGTTTCTGCGGGCGAGACCTTTGCAAGCTCAACCAAGTACTTCACCTTGGCGGAATCACTGGGCGGCGTTGAGTCCCTGGTCGAAACCCCCCCGTCGATGACTCACGCTGCAATTCCTGCAGCGGAACGGCATGCGGCCGGATTGGCCGACGGCTTGGTGCGCTTGTCAGTAGGTGTCGAGCACATCGACGACCTGTTGGAAGACGTTGAGCAAGCGATCGCCAAGGCAGTCTCGACAGTCTCGGCTTCCTAGTCAGTCGAACTTCGTAGCCAAGGTAACAATGATGCGCGGCCAAGGAGCCTGCCTGTTGTTGTCCTCCTTGCTGCGGGTTTCTTGCGGGGAGCTAACCCCGCAAGAACATCAGCAAGCGTTCGGGGGAAATGGGAGCGTCGAAAGCCCAGTTTTTTCCCGGACGAAAGTCCTCTGCAGCGCTTTGAATCGCGAAATAGGTGCCGATCCCGTAGAGCAGCGGCGGCTCGCCGATGCCCTTGGAGTGCAGTACGGCAGCGGGATTGTCACAGTCCTCCAAGAAATGGGTGACGATCTCATCCGGCGAGAAGTGCGCGTCCGGAACCTTATAGGTCGCGAGGTCCTTGGAGAGTAGGCGGCCTTGGTCGCTATAGCAGAGTTCCTCGACCGTCAGCCAGCCGATGCCCTGCATCAGGCCGCCTTCGACTTGGCCACGATCGATGTCAGGGGCGAGACTCTTACCCGCATCGTGCACGATCTTGACCGAGAGAATGTTGTAGGTGCCGCGCAAGCAGTCGACTTCGACTTCCGTCAACGCTGCGCCAAAGACATGGTAAGCGAAGGGCTTGCCGTGTTCGCTTTCTTTGTCGTAGGAGAGGTTGGGCGTTGCGTAGTGCGCTTGGCCGGTGAGGTTGGTACGTGTCACGTAGGCTTCGCTGATGAGCTCTTCCCAGCTTGCGTTCTCCCCCACAACAACCGCAGCCAGTCGCGCGCGCAATTCGAGGCACGCAAGTTCGGTGGCACGGCCGTTCAGGTCGGCACCGGAGCTCGCGGCTGTAGGTGATGTATTCGCAACGGTCGTCGTGCTGGTTGCGCCGACTGTGACCAGCTCGCGCCCGACGCCCAAAGTGTGCGCTGCAATGACGCGAATCTTCTCGGTCACGCCTTGGCCCATTTCCACTGCACCCGTTGCCACGTGCACGCTGCCGTCCGTATAGATGTGGACGAGAGCACCGGCTTGGTTCAGGATCTTATTCGTGAAGGAAATGCCGAAGCAAATCGGCATCATGGAGACGCCGCGCTTCTTGAGCTTGTGCTCGGCGTTGAATTCCCGAGCTCTCTCCACGGCACCGTCATAATCGTAACGCGCCTTGGTTTCGCTGAAGCTGCGCTTTGCATGGGCGTCCTTCACAACCATGCCGAATGGAAGCACTTGATCGTCGCGGAGCAGGTTGCGCTCCTGCAAGTCCACCATGGGAACTCCGCTCTCTGCGGACAGGTGCGTCATGGCGCTCTCCATGACGAAGATCCCCTGAGGTGCTCCAAACCCGCGAAAGGCAGTGAATGGAGTCAAATTCGTGCGGCAGGAGTGGCCCGTGATGCGTGCGTTCGGAACGTAGTAAGCGCCTGTCGCATGAAATAGGCTGCGCTCTAAAATAGCCGGCGAGAGATCGGCTGCGGAGCCAGCGTTTTGGAAGAAGGTCACCTCCAAAGCAAGCAGCTTGCCGTCCGCATCGAGCCCCAGCTTGTAGTCCGAGGAATACGGATGGCGCTTGCCTGTGACCACCATATCTTCGCTGCGATCGAGGGAATACTTCACCGCCCGGCCAAGCTTGAGCGCTGCCAAGGCCGCCATGACCGCCCACGGCGTGGCTTGATCTTCCTTGCCCCCGAAGCCGCCGCCGAGCCGTTGCGTCTCCACTTCGATGGCGCTCATCGGCAAGCCGAGTACGCCCGAAGCGACGCGCTGAACCGCGGTGGGCCCTTGGGTACCCGCATGAATCCGCACGCGTCCGCCTTCCAAGGGCAGACACAACGCGGCTTGAGTTTCGAGGTAGAGGTGCTCTTGTCCTGCAGAGTCGACGCGACCACTGACGACCTTTATGCAGGCTGCCCAAGCCGTGTCCACATCACCAATTTCTAAAGTGCGCGTAGGTACGATCAAGGATCCTGCTGCTTGCGCTTGGCGCGGATCGAAGACGCCCGCAAGCTCTTCAAATTCCGCACGACAAAGAGCGGCTGCGGCGCGCGCTTGCCCCAAAGTCTCGGCGACGATGAAAGCGATCGGCATTCCGATGTGATGGACTTCGCTCTCGGCAAAGAGCGGCTCATCCTTCACGATCGCGCCAATTTGATTCTCGCCGGGAACGTCCTTCGCGGTGAAGACGCCGCGCACTCCGGGCGATTTTTGGGCCGCTTCGATATCCAGAGAGAGCATGCGCCCATGAGCAATCGGCGAATAGAAGAGTGCCCCAAAGAGCAGGTCTGCTGGCTCTGCTAGGTCGTCGACATAGCGCGATTCGCCGCGCACATGCAACCGGTCATCAGCCCTCACAGCGCGAGCTCCTCAAAGCCTATGTCCGGCAATTCTTCAATGAAGTGCGCCAGAACGAGCTGCTTCAGGAGCAGACTCTTGTAGTCAGCGCTGCCACGGACATCGGAGATGGGTGTCACTTCCTTTTCTACGATTGTTAGAGCTGCACCCACCTTTGCCGGGGTTGCCTGCGCGCCCTCAAGGAAGGCCATTGCCTTCTTGAGCAAGAGCGGTATGGGTCCAACTCCGCCTGCAGAGATCAGGACCCGCCGGAAACAGCCCTCCTCAATCTCGAAGCTCGCGGCGCTGTTGACCGTAGCGATGTCCAGGCGCTCGCGCCGCGAGACCTTCTCGAAGTTGCGCAGTTGGCGGCCAAGAGGCAGGCGAACGCAAACTATCGACTCCCCCTCAAGCAGGGCAGTTTGCTTGTAATCGAGGTAGTAGTCAGAAAGCGCCAGGCTGCGCGAACCGCTTGGACCGCGCAGATCGAGTTCCGCTCCCAGCGCCAAGAGACAGATCACAATGTCTGCAATCGGGGAGGCATTGGCGATATTGCCGGCAATGGTTGCGCGCTCACGGATCAGCTGCGAGGCGACTAATTCCATGTGATGCACGGCCTTGGGGTCCCGCTCGCGGTAGATCGCGGAACGTTTCAATTCCTCAAAGGTGGTCGATGCGTCCATTCGGCACCAATCACCCTCCAGGGCGATCGGATCCATGTCCGCCGGACGCTGAAAGAAGTGAGGCGCGGCAATCTCCGTCGCGGTTCGGCGTTGGACGAGAACATCCGTTCCGCCAGCGATGCCGTAGTCGGCCTTCTCTGAATCGGTTTGAAGCGGGCCGAGATCCTCTTGCAAGTCCTCCAAGCGCTGCGCGACTCCTGTGAAGTAGGGCGGGAGCACCTTCGCTTGAACCAGCGACTGAATGCGCTCGGCACTACCCTTGGGGCGTACCTCAAACGCGCTCGCGAGCCTCCGTGCCGTGCGTCTAAATGACATGTAGCCCGTGCAGCGACAGATATTTCCTCCGACAGACTCGAGCAGTTCCGGCTCTGTTGCGTCGGGCTCAGCGCACAGGGTCGAAGTCAACGAGAGTACGACGCCCGGCGTACAGAATCCGCACTGCGTCCCGCCCTCCTCGGCGACTGCACACTGCACCGGCGTCAGCTCACTCGCATGATTGATGCCCTCGACAGTCACGATGTGGGAGCCCTGCGCTTGCGCGAGTAACATCATGCAGGAAGGCACAGCCCGGTAACGCAGCTCGCCACCCTCTAGCTTTCCGACCAAGATCGTGCAGGCTCCGCAATCTCCTTCACGGCAACCTTGCTTGACGCCGGTCATCGTGAGGGGTCCGCGCAGAGTATCGAGCAGCAGTTCACCTGCGGGTCGCGCTACGTCAACGCTTCTATCGTTGAGCAGAAAGCGGATCATACTGCCGCCTTCCAACTCAGAAAGGTGAATTGGAGGTCGGCGGAGCCTCGGGCGTCTCCGGCGGAGCCGGCGGTGCCTTGGGCATGATGCGCTTCGGCAACTCCGGCGCGTCATCGCCACCCACGCGCTCACGCATGGTGCGGCCCACTTTGAATCTCACCACACGCTTGGCGGGAACGGTGACCTTCTCCAAAGTACGTGGGTTCTGCGCCTGCCGCGAAGCTCGCATACGAACCTCGAACACTCCGAACTCGCGAAACTCAAGGCGATTGCCCTTCTCGAGTTCGTCGATGATATTGTCGAGGAAACGCTGAAGGATGTGCTTTACCACAACCTTGGTTTGCCCCGTCTCCTCGGCGATTCGATTGACCAGTTCCTTCTTGGTAACTGTGGTGACTCCACTTTCGGGCATGTAGGAAATCTTCGGACTGGGGGCGTTCGGGACAGAGGTAGCTGAGAGCTAAATTCGATTGTCAAAGCGCATTATCCTCCCGTCAAGCAAGAACTTGCGTCATTTGGCTGTCTCGCGCTCTGGAGTCGATTCCTCCTCCAAAACAAAGGTCACAGGGCCGTCTCCGACGAGGGCGACGCGCATTTCCGCGCCGAAGCGTCCAGTCTCGCAGGGGATGCCGTGACTCGCAAGCTGGGCCACAAACTCCTCATAGAGGGGTTCGGCGAGGCTCGGATCAGCAGCTCGATCGAAGGAAGGGCGCCGACCTTTGCGCCCGTCCGCGGCCAGTGTGAATTGGCTAACCACCAAGGCACCGAGTCCATTGTCGACTGCCGACAGATTCATGCGGCCCTTCTCATCAGGGAAGAATCGAAAGAGCGCGATGCGCTTGGCGAGCCGTTCCGCTTGTAGCGCGGTGTCCCCCTTGAGCACGCCCAAGAGGACCACCATGCCCGCCCCAACTCTTCCAACAACTTCGCCTTTGACGAGGACCGAGCCTTCGCAGACACGTTGAATCACGGCCTTCATTCGGTCATCTCCAGCGAGCGCGGATGCTCTCGATTCAAACGTTGCAGGTGAAACTCTGCGCGAAAGCCCTGCATGCCCGCGGATAACTCTTCGCTATCCGAAGCGAGCATGATCACGTGCGACCACAGCTCACGAGCGCGATCAACGTCTGCTAGCCAGAACTCGCAGAGCAGAGCTTCTTGCACAAATGGCAACAAGGACTCGGGCTCCACGACTTGCGCGGCCTGCAAGGCGCGACGTGCAGCTGGGTAGTTTTCGCGACCTTGCTCGATGACCGCCAAGGCTGTTAGGCGTCGCGCCTCATCTGCCCCATCGAGCTTTAGACTCTTCAGCAGTTTGAGTGCATCGCCCTCGTCTCCGTTCGAAGTGTATGCCAAGGCCAAGTCGAGCTTGACTTGATTGCGGATCGAGTCCGTTGCTAGAAGATCTTCTTGCGACCGTTCGAGCCATGACTCCAAGGCGAGAATTGCGCTCTCTGTCTTGCCCGCTTCCGCTTGTAGCCACCCGTAGAGCCGTATGGAGGGAAGGTGGTCAGCTTGCAGCTCAAAGGTCCGCTTGAGCTCAGAGCGCGCCGTCACCCAATCACCCGAATTCGCAGCCAGGTGCGCGAGCGCGTAATGTGCCCAGGCCATCTGCGGGTCGATTTCGAGCGCTTCCTTCAGGAGTAACTGCGCGGCCAGGAAATCGTCCTCAATGCGCGCGGCGAGAAAGTAGGCCAATGAGCTAGGCCGCGATTTGGCCTCCTCTCGATAATACTCGCGTAATTCCACGCGATTCGACTCAGCGGCATCTGTGATTCCTGGAATCAAGCTCGCCCGCCGCTCTGCCCAAGCCAAGCGCGACTCCTGCTGCCAAATCGCGACTGCAATGTCTCCTTGGGCCCGGCTAGTCAAGCTGGCAAAACTGGTCCGTGCAGAGATCAGATTTCTGGACTCAAGTTGACGAACAGCTGCTTTCAGTTCGACAACTTCCGTATCGGTCAGTTGCGCGTAGGGGTCCCCAATGGAGACCTGATTCGACCATGGCTTCTCCGTTGACGTGCAGCCGCCCATGAAGAGAGCGAATCCAAGCCCGCACCACACAAGCCATCGCCTCACCGCGGAGCGCTCGCCTGAGCCGTACCCACCTTGCCGATGAACACAAGTTGCGCCGCTCGCCGTTCTTCACTGGTTGCCGCGCTGCGCCAGTACGCATCACCACTCACACTGACGCGCACATCTAAGTCGCCGGGACGTTCCAACACGATCAACTCCTTGAAAACTACGATTTCGAGTTCGTCTAAGTAAGCGCGAATCTCAACCCCCGCCTGCTCGTCGCGAACTGTGAATACTTGCCGAAAGCCCTCGGGCAGTGTCTTCGTATCGCTGAAATGGAATTCGTCGGCGATGCGAGTGGAAAAATGGTCGAGCAATCCCTTGGGACCCTCCACATAGACTTGATCTCCCATTACGAGGGCTGGAGATTCAAACTCGGAAGTCCAGGCCCGCTGCGGTTTGAGGTCGTACCTACGCGACTCGGGAACTGGAGCTTCAGGCGTGCGAAATTCTTCGCGTGCGTACGGGTTGACTGCCTCCACCACAGGCTGCTCCTTGACGGGAGTCGCGCAAGCCGTGCCAAGGGCCATGCAGACAATGGCGATAGAGCGCTGACGACCAAGAGTGTGTTGCTTTCCAGTCCTTCTCATTTGCCTAGATCTGTGTCGGTTCGCGGTAATTTGTGATTGTCCCATTCGGACCCTACCTAAGCCCACATGCCTTCAATGCCCGATCGCGCACCACTTGAGCTTTAGCGCGTGCGCGCTTCGCGCCCGCCTGCAAGACCAGTTCGACCTCATCAGGATTGGCCATCAACTCCTCGCGGCGAGCGCGTGCAGGAGCAAAGTATTCTTCCATTGCTTCCCAAGCCCGCATCTTCAATTCACCGTAGCCCGGCGCATTCTCGCCGCCGGCTTTGAGGCGCGCGGAGCACTCCTCTAGCTCGCTCGCATCGAGAAATAGTTTCAAGAAATCAAAGGGCAAGACCTCTGCGGGATCCTTCGGCTCGTGGGGCTCGCGACTGTCGGTCTTGATCTTGCCAAACAGCTTCTTGAGCTTTTTACCCGTTTCAAAGATCCAGATGTTGTTGCCGTAGCTCTTCGACATCTTGTCACCATCAATACCTGGAACCTTCGCAAATGACTCCTCTGCGGCCAAGCGATACTCCGGGCGCACGAAGACATCGCCATAGGCATTGTTGAAATACCCCGCCATATCCTGGGCCATCTCGACATGCTGCACCTGGTCTTTGCCAACCGGTACGACGTTTGAGTCGTAGGCCAAAATATCGGCAGCCATCAGGATCGGATAGGTAAAGAGCCCGACGTTGGGCTTGATCCCATGACCGACCTTATCTTTGTAGGAGTGCGCGCGCTCAAGTAGGCCCATGCCCGTCACGCTCGATAGAAGCCAGGCGATTTCGGTCACTTCGGGAACGTCGCTCTGCCGAAAAAGCGAAGCCTTGGCCGGGTCAAGCCCCAAGGCCAAGTAGGACAAAGCCGTCTCTCTTACCAGCGAGCGCAGAGCTTCCGGGTCGCGGCTGCTAGTCAGTGAGTGATAATCCGCGATGAAATAATAGTGCTCTCCTTCCTGGCGAAGCCCGTCGATGTGCTGCTTGATGGCCCCGAAGTAGTTGCCAAGGTGCTGCAGGCCTGTGGGCTGGATGCCACTCAGATAAGTCGTCATTGTCGCAAGCTACACCGATGGAGTAGTGGTCACAAGCGCTGGCACGCTTGCAAACCGAGACCAGCGCAGATTCGAAGCGACTCGTTCGCTCAAAGACTCACTTTTTGGGAGCAATTTCGAAGCCCCACGATCGCTCCGAATGGATCCCAATCGGCGCTTGCATCGAGCGTTCAAGCGCTCACAATTCCGCAATGCAATGCGCTGGAACAAGGAAAAAGGAAGCTTCGGCAATGGTGGGCCTGTGGCTCCTCATCGTCCTGGCCTTCAGCTCCTGCGCTGGACCGGGCACCGAGCAACATCTAGCGCCCCTCTACACCCACATCTCGACTTCCGGCGGCGGCGAGGAATTTGAAGCCTTGGCTGGCGCGGGAATCGCGCGCCGGAGAAAACTCCGCGACCCCCTCGAAATGTGGGGGCTGCGCCCGCTTTTCTTGCACTGGCCAAAGAGCGAAGGCCGCACGCGCACACAGTTCCTGTATCCACTCGGGAGTGTCGTTCTGAACTCCGACGAGTTCACTTGGTGGTTCATGCCGCTGGCCTACTACCGCGGCGCAGAAACGGACGAGGGTCGTGAGTGGAACTTCATCTCACTGCCAGGTCTCTATTTAACTCGCCTTCCCGATGGCCGCCACACAACCATGTGGTTTCCATTCTATGGAAGCGCCGAAGAGCTCTTAACCTTCGACGAACTCGATTTCTATCTCTGGCCGCTGTTCGTTCGTACAAAACGCGAAGGTCGCACGAGCTACCACTTCCCCTTCCCGTTCTTCTCGTACACGAGTGCGCCTGACGCGGGCGGTTGGCGCGCTTGGCCCTTGGTCGGTCACACCTGGATTGAAGGGAGCTACGATCACTGGTTCGCCTTGTGGCCGATCTTCAGCTACAACCGCGACAACCTGAAAGCGGGACCGGAACAGCATCGAACGCAGTGGACAATCTTCCCACTCTACGGCGACGTAAAGCAGGGCTCCATGCATTCGAGCACCGTCCTCTGGCCCTTCTTCGGCTACGCGTCCGATCCCGCGACCGGCTTCTGGTCCTACGACGGCCCCTGGCCCTTCATCCGCATTCGCCATCCCGGTGAAAACTACAGCCACTTAAGTCCAAACAAGCAGGGCTCGATTGAGCGAATGCGTTTTTGGCCTTTCTGGTCCAGGTACAAAGGTGACGGCCTCACTTCATATTGGTACCTGTGGCCCCTGATCAACACGCGCCACGAGGTCTACTACGATGGCGTACGCGACGCTTTCACCGTCGTTCCCTTTTGGCAAGAGTGGAAGAAACGCACTTTCGATGGTCAGACCCACAGCTACCGCAAGTTCTTTCCATTCTTCCAATACGAACGCAAAGACGATACCAAGAGCTACATGTTCCCAGCTCTGAGCCCCTTCTGGCACCTGCCGGACCTCGATGATCACTACGCGTGGATCTGGACGCTGTACGAAACCACGGTCGGGCCAGACATTCGCCGCGAAAAGGCCCTCTGGGGAATTTGGCGGCGCGAGCACGATACGGACGAAGAGCGCAGCTACCTCAGTGGGGTCTGGTCGCGACGCGATTACAGCCGTGAAGGTCACGAGGTCAGCGAACAATCCTTGCTATTCGGGCTGCTACGTTGGCGCAATGATGACGTGGACGGATTCTCCTTACTCAGCCCCGCCTTTCCCGGCCCCGGCTGGCCAATCAAACGTGTGCCCAATTCTCTTGACCCACAAACCGTGGAAAGAGGTGCCGAGTGAGTGTGCGAGCAAGGTTGAATCGCCTGGTTAGCGATATGGGCTACCGGGTGGAGGTCTTCTTCGCCACGCTCCTGCGACTGGGCTCAGTCGTTCAGCGTCGGGTGCTGATCGCAAATCAAATGGTGAGCTTGGGGCTCAACATGACCCACGTAGTGCTCTTCGTTGGGCTCTTCATGGGAATGATCGTTGCCTTACAAACGGGCATCGAGTTAGCGCGCATCGGCCAGCAAGATCAAATTGGTGTGATCGTCGCGATCAGCATGGCGCGCGAGATGGGTCCATTCATCACTGCAATCATTCTGGCGGCTACCTCCGGCAGTTCGATTGCTGCAGAGCTCGGAACCATGTCAGTCAGCGACGAACTAGCGGCGCTGCAAGTCATGTCCATCGACCGCTTCAAGCTACTCGTGCTACCGCGCGTCGTGGCTCTCGCGATCATGTGTCCACTCCTCACGATCCTGTGTGACGCGATCGGAATCTTGGGCGGCGGCGTTGTCGCTTCCGGACAACTCAACGTTGGCTGGCTGCTCTATTCGGAAACAGCCCTCGATGCTCTACGTCCCGTTTCAGGCTGGTTTTCGCTCCCCTACGATGTCTATGTGGGACTCTTAAAGTCCTTCGTCTTCGGAATCATCATCGCAGTCATCTCCTGCTCGGAAGGCATGCAAGCGAAAGGCGGAGCACTCGGTGTCGGTCACGCCACGCGCGCTGCGGTGCGCGACTCGATCATCTTCGTCATCATCACGAACTACATGATCTCGCAACTCTTGTACACCTTCTGATGAGTGACCCCGCGAACACAAACGAGCCGATCATTCGCTTCGAGAATGTCTCCAAGAGCTTCGGTGAGCACCAGGTGCTCAACGGGCTTAGCTTCGATGTCACCCATGGGAAGACCCTGGCAATCATGGGTCCTTCCGGCTCGGGCAAGTCCGTTGCCCTTCGCAACATTGTCGGTTTGATGCGTCCCGACTCGGGCCGTGTCTTGGTCAAGGGCAAAGAGGTCGCCACAATGTCCCGCAATGACATTGCCGACATGCGCAAACACATGGGCTATGTCTTCCAAGAAGGAGCGCTGATCAACTGGCTTAACATCGGCGAGAACGTCGCTCTGCCCCTACGCGAGAACTCTGATCTGCCAGACGATGAGATCCGCTCTCGAGTGCAGGAGAAACTCGAGATGGTCAAGGTTCCTGACTCCTGGGACAAAATGCCCTCCGAGATCTCCGGCGGCATGAAGAAGCGCATTGGAATCGCGCGAGCCCTGATCACCAACCCCGAGATCATTCTCTACGACGAGCCCAACGCCGGACTCGACCCAGAAATCGCGCGCGCCATCAACAAAATCATTCGCGAGCTCTCGGTCACGCTCAACGTGACCTCCATCGTCGTCGAGCACCGCATCGAATGCATTCAAGTGGTCGCCGACGAAGTGCTCTTCCTCCATGAAGGTGCAGCTCTCATTCAAACTTCAACTGAGAAGTTCTTCAGCAGTCAAATTCCGCGCCTCAAACGCTTCTTCGGCAACGACTCCCTTCCCAGCACAGCGAGTTCGTCCTCATGAACAAGTCCAGCCACTTCTCCCTTGGTTTGCTCTTCCTTGGCGCCCTCGGAATCCTCGCCTACTTCACAATCGCAAAGAGCGATTTCACCTTATTCGGCGATTCACAAGCCATCGTGGTGCGTTTCCCCCAAGCCGATGGTTTACGTGAAGGCAACGCGGTCTTGGTCGCAGGAGTTCGCTGGGGCAAGGTCACAACGATCACCTACGATCCTAACCAAGTGAATTTGGACGAGCGCATCGAGGTTTTGATCTCGCTGGACGAGCCAGTCGAGCTGCGCGAAGGTCACAAGATCATGATCGAGGATGCAACCCTACTCGGAGGCAAGCGCCTGACCATCGACCCCGGTCCAGCGGGCGGCGCGGTGATTCCGATAGACACGATCTTCGCCGGTTCCGTGCAACTCAATGTTGTCGAAGCCGCAGGCGAACTGATCACGGGCAATAGTGAAGGCATCACCGAGGCCATCGATGGTTTCCGCGACTTGGTGAAGGGTGTGCAGGCTGGCGAAGGAACCGCGGGTAAGTTCTTCTCTAACGAAGAGTTCGCGGAAGACGTCGATCGAGCGGTTACAGGCTTTGCAGAGACCGGTGAGAACTTCGCCACGATCAGCAAGCGTCTTGAACAGGGTGAAGGCGCACTGGGAAAACTCCTCACCTCTGATGAGATGTACACATCGCTCAAGAAGGTCACAGCGGACCTACAAGTCTTGCTCGATTCGGCCAACGCGACGATCACCGACATTCGTGCGGGCAGGGGAACCATCGGGGCCTTGGTCACTGATGATGCTCTGAAGACCGACCTCACCGAAGGCGTGCGTAATCTTCGAGAGATCATCGAACGCGCCAACCGCGGCGAGGGCACCATCGGCAAGCTGCTGGTTGAGGACACGATAGCCGTCGACATTCAGACCGTGGTCGATCGTCTCGCCAAGGGTGAGGGCACTCTCGGGCGCCTTTTCGCCGAGGACCAAATTTACAATGACATCGAACGCATCACCGCCGATCTGGTGGACGTCGTCGCCACTGTTCGTGAGGGTCGCGGCACCGTGGGTAAGCTGATCATGGAGGAGCAGCTCTACTACGAGATCCTCAAAGCTGTATCACTCCTAACCCGCTCATTGGAGGAGTATCGCGAGGCAGCACCCATCTCCTCGATCACCAGCGTGATCCTGGGGGCATTCTGATCCGGACTGGCCTGATTAGGCCTCAAAATAGCATCGATAGCACCCATAGTTAGAGTCATCCCCACCGAGATCCAGGAGTTCTGATACCTTCAAGGCATCCACCTCCCCCCATATCTGGCCGGGTTTCTCGGCCATCCTCCCCGTAGTTACTGTGCGATTCTACAGCTTGATTGCATCCCTGCTCATTGCAGCGCCGGTATATGCGCAACTCGAAGTTGTGCGAGCCTTCCCCAAGGCACACGTAGTGGACGCGCCAATCGACGCTCCTATCCGTGTCGAATTCGACCGACCGCTGAACCCGGACGACTTGAGCTTTATCCGAGTCTGGAGCGACTTCAGCGGAGAGCTCGATGGGGTCTACACGTTGGAAGCAGGGGGCAGGCTTGCAATCTTCACGCCCACGGATCTACTTCATGCGGGTGAACCGATCACCGTTGAGATCTCTCACCATCTCCGCGCCGCCGACGGAAGCACAATGCGTCCGGAGGGCTACGCCTACCGTTTCTGCGCAATCTCCGCGCCCTCGACGATGGAGTTCGAGCCCGAGGAAGTCTACAGCGTACGTTCGGATCCCGATACGCTGGTCCGCCTCTATGGAGCACGTGCTGTCGACTTGAACAAAGATCGGCGTATCGACATCTTGGCAGTCAATGAAGTCTCATCGGACGTGCGCGTCTTGCTCAACAACCCCTCGCCGAGCGGCACCTTTGAGCCCTTCATAGCGCCTACGAATCCGACAGGCTCCACGCCCAGTCCCAACATTGCTGGCGACTTCAACGATGACGGGGAGATCGACTTCGTCACTTGCAACACGGGTGCCGATACGCTCACAGTTCTCTTTGGCAATGGCGATGGATCTTTCGGGTCGAGCATCGACCTCTGGGTTGGCAACGGGCCCCGCGGAGTCGCAGCCTTTGATGTTGACGGCGACAACGACACGGACATCATCGCC
Organism: Planctomycetota bacterium; assembly: GCA_047639675.1. Lineage (GTDB taxonomy): Bacteria > Planctomycetota > UBA1135 > UBA1135 > JABACD01. Next base: position 25,051 of record JBLIOI010000048.1, read on the forward strand.
ACCGCCACTGCAGCGAGTCATGTAGCGGTCTTGATCAACACGGGCTCGGGTAACTTCGCCCCCGCAGTTACTTTTGACGGCGGAGGCAACCGCGAGTTCGGACTCGCCGGCCAAGACATGAACGGCGACGGGATCTTGGACCTCGTGTTGGGAATTTGGACTCCACAAGCAGTTTCAGTCATGCTCGGCAATGGTGACGGGACATTCACCCTTCACTCCGTCGAAGAAGCGGGCGGAGAAGTTTGGAAGGTCGTTTGCGGCGACTTGAACGGCGACGGAAACATGGATGTCAGCACCGCCAATGGCGTGACCGGCACTTCTGCGATTCTCTTGGGCGACGGACTCGGCGGTCTCTCCTTGCATCAAGTCGTAAATTCGGGTGGCTACACCACCGCTACGGACCTTGGGGATCTCGACGGCGACGGAGACTTGGACTGGATCGTTTCCGACTTCGGGACGGGCAAGTGGCGGCTGTTTGAGAACGACGGCAACGCGAATTTCACCCTCCTACGCACCTTTGACGCTGTCTCCAATCCCTCCTGTGCCGTGATGTTCGACATCGACAACGACGGCGACCTGGATTTGGCTCTAATGGATGAGTTGTCGGACCTAATCCGCTTGGAATTCGCCCGCGCCCCCGCCAAGTACACATGCTTCGGAGACGGGACCCTGTTGACTGGCTGCGGCTGCAACAATAACACCGCAGCTGGGGGCCATCGCGGTTGCCGTAACTCAACTGGCGAAGGAGCCCTCCTCCTGGCCAACGGCTCGGCGAGTATCGCTGCCAACGACCTGGTCGTGGTCGCTACAGATCTTCCGCCCGGCAAGGTCGGGTTGGTGCTCTCCAGCCAAGCGATTGGGCAGCTCCCCCTGGGGAATGGGGTGATGTGCATCGGGAATCCACTGCAACGTTTACCCGTGCACTTCGCAGACGGTGGCGGCGCCTTCACCCACGATGACTTCGGCGCCAGCCTCATCCGCACACCCGGCGATCGCTTCTTGCTCCAAGTCGTCTACCGCGACCCGGACGCCAATTGCGTCGGCACTTTTAATCTGACCAACGCGATGGAAGTGCTCTTCACTCCCTGATTGGTCTCAGACGGTTCGGTAGAGTAGCATTCGTCCACTTGCCAAATGACTGAACCGCAAAACAAAGGCGTTCGCGCCGGATTGGCCGCGTTACTGCTTATTGCACTTGTTCTGCGATTGCCGAACTTGAATCAAAGTATATGGTTCGACGAGGCCTGCATGTCTACGCAGCGGATCGGAAGCCTAGCGCAGCTCCTGACGACGATTCACATCGACATTCATCCACCGCTGTACCTCGTGTTTGCGCACCTATGGAACTCGGTCTTTGGTGACTCCGAGCTATCGCTGCGAATCCCGTCACTACTCGCGGGCCTCGCCAGTCTTCCGCTGGCCTTTCTGATCGCCAGACGCCTGTGCGGGAATCTCACGGCTTGGTTGACCGTCTTGCTGCTCGCCTTCTCGCCGGTTCACATCTGGTACTCAATCGAGGGCCGTCTCTACGCGCCGATGCTCTTCGCGGCGTTAGCTGCCGTCGAACTCTTTCATCGCATTCTCGAAGGGCGTGCGACTCGCGGGACCTATTGGCTCTACGGGATTCTGACTGCGGGCATGTTGGCCCTGCACTATTACTTGGCTGTTTATGTGTTGCTCTTCGCGCTAGCCGCTTTGATTGCACCGCGTATGAAGTGGGCGAAGAGCATTCCGCGCGCTGTGCTCATGATCAACGGAGTTGGGCTGGTACTGATTGCAGCCTGGGTAGGCATGAAGGCTGTGCTCGTTGGTTTTGAAACCTCCCAGGGATACCTGCGCGCGTTCACGCCGATCGAGGTCTACCGCTTTCTATTCCAGTGGTGCTGGACAGGCAATACGTTGCCGGCGGGACTGGATGCGGCGACTGGAAATCCACGCTGGCTGTTGTGGAGCCTAGCTCAACTCATCGGAGTAGCGCTGTTCTTCTTGGGGCTGCGCGAACTTTGGCGGCGTCGTGATAAGCAGCCGGCCATTCTCCTATTGCCGCTGTACTTCATCTGCTTACCGACTTTCCTGCTTGTGCTACCGCTCATCGGCATGGGTTCCACCTACATCGAACGCAGCTTATTACCCGCCTTGCCCTTCTTCCTGATGATCATCTGTCTGGGGCTCGTCTCGATACGGCGGCTGGCATTGCGCAATGCCACCTTCCTTTGTGTCGCACTGCTTGGGTTAGCCAATCTCTCCGCTTACTACGCGCACGGCGACATGTGGACGGTATACAAACCCCACCAAGATTGGCGTGCAGCGGCGACGTACTTTGGTCAAGAAATAGATGAGGGCGGCACGCAGCGCCCGATCTACACCAACATGCCCAACTCGCGTTCCCTCCCCTACTACGACATGCGCATTCAAGACGCATCGAACCTTGAGCCTTCTACCGGCGCAATTCAGCAAGCGGTGAGTGCCTTCGAGAGACTTTTGGGCAAGGACTTGGGCCGGCGGGCAGGCAAGATTGCTGCAGGGATCGCACAGAAATTTGAAGAAGGGAAAGCACAGTTGGCAGATGAAGCCGAAATGTTCATCTACCCGATTGGTAACGGGAACTTGCAAGCGATGAAGGCTGGCTTGCGGGAGGGATATAAGATCTTGTACCTAATGGACAACACCTGGCACCATCGACGAAGCCCAGGACACCTAGAGGAGCTCCTCCGGAACCCGCGTCTCCAGCTGATTGAGATGAACGACTTCAATGGGCTTGTGGTGTACAAGGTGCGGTTGAAGGCAAGGGGGTAAGTTGCGGGTGAATTGATCTTGGTTGATTGCAGTTGAGGAGCAACTGAGATCAAACCCAACCTATCGATTCGCCGTCCACCCCCGACCCCCCGCGACTCCCCACGCCCGTCGTGTCCAAATACAGGAGCACGAGCGAATGCGCGCTACTAGGGCAAATTACGCTCGTTGTGCAGTTCAATTTGAGGCCGTGAATCAGCGCAGAACGGGACGCGTGAATTTCCGAGGCACACAGCCCCCACTGTTCCGCCACCAATCTCGGCCTCAAGCCGCGCGTCTGTAGAACTTGAGCAAGCCACTAGTCCTAGATCCAGCGCACTCATGATGCGCGATTGAGCCAATTCAGCTGAAAAGTCCCGACTTCAGCTGTTAAACGCTTGTTACCACAACAGACAGCCAACAACTCAGGGGGACTTTCTGGTGAAGCAACAGCAAAGCGCAGAGATCAAACGTCGCGAGAAGCGTTTGACAAAACGATTGGCTCGCAAGGCTCATTCCAAGAACAGCGGAGTCATGCTCGCTGGCGGCAACGAGCACTTCGAAGTCGCCGATCGCATGATCGCCACTTCATCCGGCGGAATCGGGCTCTTCCAGCGCTTTGTGCGACAAATCGGCTTGCCCGAACTAATCGACGCCGACCTGAACGTCTTCAAGCAGCGCAGCCCGTACCGCGAATCGGATCACGTCCTGAACATCGCCTACAACGTCATGTGCGGCGGCCGGACTTTGGACGACATCGAGTTACGCCGGGAAGACGAGGCGTACATGAACTCGCTCAGCGCAACTCGGATCCCAGGTTCGACGACGTCCGGTGACTTCCTCCGCCGCTTTGGACGCAACGAAGTTGATTCACTCGCCGAGGCAATTAACGCGGCGCGGATACGAGTCTGGAAGAAAAAGGAACTCAGCTTCTTCGATTTCGCGATCATCGACGTGGACGGCACGATTGCCGGAACCGAAGGTGAGTGCAAGGAAGGCATGGACATGAGCTACAAAGGAATCTGGGGTTACGCTCCGTTGCTTGTAACTCTGGCGAACACCAGCGAAATTCTCTACGCACACAATCGTCCAGGAAACCGGCCGTCCCACGACAAGTGCTTCGACTACCTTGACCCTGCCGTCGACCTGGTTCAAAGCGCAGGCTTCCGCAAGGTGCGGCTGCGCGGCGACACAGCTTTCTCATTGACGGACGACTTCGACTATTGGAGCGGCCGCAACGTCGAGTTCGCCTTCGGTATTCCAGCCCACGCCAAGCTCGTAGGTGTCGCTGAAGGGCTAGAAGAAGCCAAATGGACGCATTTGGAGCGCGACAAGCGCAGCAAGGGTTGTGGGTCAAAAAAGCCGCGTATCAAGCAAGCGATCATCGAAGAACGTGGCTACAAGAACATGAAACTCGACGGAGAGGAGTACGCGGAGTTTAGCTACCGTCCGGCGAAGTGCTCGCGTGACTACCGTGTCGTGGCTTTGCGCAAGACCATCAAAGTCGCGAAAGGGCAGAAGCTCCTGATCCCCGAGATTCGCTTCCACTTCTACATCACGAATGTCTCGCACTCGGTGCTCTCGTCGCGGCAAGTGATCCGCAACGCGAACGAGCGCTGCAACCAAGAGAACTTGATCGAGCAATCAAAGAACGGCGTGCATGCCATGCGTATGCCGTGCGACACGCTGCTAGCCAATGAAGCGTACATGCTGATCTCGTGCCTTGCATGGAACCTGAAGCAGTGGACTGCGATGCTGTGGCCAGACAAGAAGGAAGGGGCGAAGTTGCAGCGCATGGAGTTCCGCCCTTTCGTGGCGAGCGTGATCGCGATTCCATGCCAAGTGGTCATCACTGGACGGCGAATTGTGCATCGCTTTCTGGGCTACTCGAGCTGGCTAGAGGCGCTGCTGAAAGCTCAGGCGGAATTCAAGCGAATGCGCTTCGCTTAGATCCGCCTGGAATCAAAAGTTATGTGGCCGCCCACAGCGGAAGTGGGTCCAGACAGCGCCAAGTCAATAAAAAGAGGGCCGCGAAGCGCCGAGTCCGGAGTGCGTAGCGGCCAATTGGATGGTGCGCGGGCCAAGGATGCCACCAGCACGTCGTCGAACGCCCCGCTGCGATCAGACGCCAAGGAATCGGGCGAAGTGCGCTGGATTAAGGACTAGAGCGCGAGCACCAATCTCAGGAGCTGGAACGATCAGGGTATGGAAAGCGTCGCTCGGCGCGTGTACGCCCAGTCGTTACCTGCCGTACGAAGTCCCTGCACGTTCAATGTCGTCCCGCTTAGGCTCATGGGAAGCGGCACGTTCACCTCTTCAACTCCATTGCCTCCGACTTGTGCAGTGTGAAACGCGAAGCCCGAGAGCCCTGCAACGTCGAGCCCCATAGCTTGCATGCCGGGCCGGCGGGTCCACGCTAGAAGGACATCGTCTCCCGCAACTGCTGCAAGCGCTGCGCTCATCGTTCCCGGCTGACCACCATCGTGCTCCAGCCAGAGCACTGGCTTCGGGCAAATCGCCTCGCGAGTGAGGGGCTCGCTGGCAGCGCCGTTGCCGATCAGATGCGTGTACAGATTCTTATCTCGCATGACTTCCGCACGCAAGAAGCCCGTGATTAGACGCCGATGAAGTCGACGTTGTTCGGAGTGCGGCAAAGTCTCGATGCTCGAAGCGAAGTCGAGCGAACCGTTGTGACCGCCACCTTGAATCTGGGTGTAGACACGACGCCTGCATGAGACTGCGTCGGTGAAGTAGCGACGAGCGTTGTTGTTAGGTGGCGCCAAAACATCTTGGCTCGATCCGATGGACAGGAAGAATCCATCGAAGGTGGATATCGATGGAATTTGGAACCAGTTGCCTTCCGTGGAAACGACATAGCGAATGCGACTCTCCCAACCCAGCGCGTGAAAGATCGCAGCTGCGCCATTGGAATGGCCCACGGCAGACCAAGGGCCGGGCGCCGGCATTTGATGCAGGAAACTGCCAACGCTTCCGCTCTGCTCGTCGACCCAATGCAGCATCGCCTGGGCATCGTGGGCCTCATTCTGAATGTTCTGGAAGAAGCCCGACTCGGTCCCGACCGCGGCAACGACAAAGCCGTAGCTCGCGATGTGCTTTGTCAGCTCGCTATAAAAAGACGGCGGGGCAAAGTAGCCATGTAGAAAAGCCACGAGCGGGTACGGGCCGTCTATCGCATTGGGGGCCGCGTTCTGCCCGTTAGTCAGCGCGGGGTAGAAGATGTCCGCGGTCACGGTGCTGTTCGCCGCGAGTGCGTGCGAGAAGCTAACCGATCGAATTCCGACGGGGTGCGGACCAAAGTCCTCGGGAAGTTGCGCGTTCGCGCGGCCGCCCAACATCAGGCAGGCAAACAGCATCGCACTCAATGCATGCCACAACGACGATATGGATTGGCAACGAAGTTGTCGTTGCCCTCGCTCATCCGATTGTTCGACCATAAGCCATTGATTAGAACACAGAACGTGCAAGTTGCGGAGGATCGGACGCGACCTACTATCGCGGAGCGGACCTCAGAATGCATTTCTCCCTCGTAGCAGGCGTTGGGACCAATACCGACGATAATGAGTCAGGATAAATTCCAACGCCTATCCGTAACCAACCGCATCCCCGGTCGTCTCTATTGCACGGAACAACCACATAGCAAGATCCCCATCGGCTGCAGGAGACGGCTACCGAGCTACTCGCGTGCTTGGGATAGGCGTCGGATTTGATCCCGATGCTGTAAACGGGTCTCCCGAGTAGCTGAAGCATTAAGCTCCTCGGGCTCTTAAGTCCCATTGGACGAATCCAAGAAACCACTCAGGGGACCCGCAGGAAGAAGCTCAGTGATCCCGTACGAAAAGTCAACGCCCAAACTGTCGGTCTCGATGTTCACAAGACGATCACTGTCTTCTGCGTGATGAACGCTCTGGGAGAAGTGATCGAAGAAGGCCGGTTCCCGTCCAACCGTGAGGAGATCACCAAGTTCATCCACAGGATCCTCGCTGAAGGAGAGACGCACTTCACCTTTGAGGCCAGCCGCAGTTCATTGTGGGTCTACGAAGTGATGACGGAGTTCGTGGACGGCGAACACGTCCACGTTGCACGGGCAAAACGCATCTGAGCCATTGCTAATTCCAATGTCAAGAACGACGCGAACGATGCCTGGTAGCTCACCTCTCTCACCTACGAAGGTCGCTTGCCCGAGGCGCATATTCCCGCACCGGTGTACCTCGAACTACGCATCGTGACCCGCGAACGGCGCTCCTGCGTGAGACGCAGGACCGAGATCATCAACCGATTGAAAGCGCACTTCGCTCAGATTGGCGAAGTCGTCCCAACCACATCGGTTTCCACTTTGAAGGGCCGGACCTTCATTCGCGAGGCAAGTATCAAGACTCCGGGTGCTCGCGGTAAGGCTCTGCGCAGCTGCCTGCAGGAGCTCGAATTCCAAGAGGCGGAGATCAAGATTTGGGAAGAGGAGATTGCTCAAATGGCAGAGGGTATCCCAGCCGTCCAATTGCTTGCGGATGAGATCCCTGGAGTGGGCAGAATTCTTTCCGCGACCATCGTGGTAGAAGCTGGGGACATCAGGCGCTTCCGTAGCGCAAAGGCGTTCGGCAACGCGTCCGGCCTCATGCCATCCGACCGAAGCACCTCTGGAAAGACTCAACACGGAGGGATCA
>JBLIOI010000049.1:0-31777 GCA_047639675.1 Planctomycetota bacterium
GGTCAAGATGTGGCTGGCGGTGGTAGGCCGCAGCATGGCTGGTCTCCTTTGATGAGAGGTTTGGAAGGTAGTACTCCGATTGACCACTCCATCTGCAGCGCGCGCAAGCACGACTGCGTCGGAGACCCGCCTTCTCGCCCCATCGCACACCCTGCGCTACTCTCTTGTTGTTAAAGTGCGGCAGGGTGTGCGACTCCGTATTGACGGCGCCCAACTGGCAAGGCCTCCCTTGTGGGTACGCTAACCTGCCCGGACGGCTTACCGGACGTCTTCCATCTCAGCTTGATACCCATGACAGAGACCTATCACACCCCGCGCGACAAGGAGCGCGGACTGATCTACAGCACGCTTTCCGTAGGCGGCAAGTTCGCGTTTGCGGGGCTGGAGCCCGGCACCTACCTGCTCCACGCTTCCCATTTCGACCGCAAGAGCGGATCTAGCTGGAACGCAGACGCGCACTACCCCACGCCCAAAGAAGGTCTGCCGCAGAAGCTAGACGTCCAGGTTCGGCGGGTGGATTAGTTTGGCGATCAGGTGTTGGCAACACCGTATTGCCGCCGTATTGGCAACACCGTATTGCCAAGCTACAGTTTCAAGGAGAGCGTGTAGCGAATCCACTCTTCCTCGAGTGCGTAGATATCCACGTCGGAAAACGCTACGTCGAGAGCAGAGGTGCGCGCTCGGAGCTGCGCGGCGCCCAACTCTTCAGTGTTCTCAAGGTTGCCATCCGCCACAAGCTTTGATTGCTCTAACACCCACGCTCGCTTCAGCTCATTGAAGTAACGTGGGAGAATCCCGGCCCAGAGCTCGTTCTTCTGCACAACCTTCGATGTGTTCAGAAAATAGACCATAGACCAACCTTGGGCGTAGTTCCTCGAGCGGCCGGCGCCGTAGTAGTCCTTGCGTTCGTAACGCAACATCTCGTTCCAAGGGACGTATTCGTCTTGGTCGATTGCGCGCTGAATCAAACCCAAGCGCCAAGGGTTGGGCCCGACACGCTTGACCTTGCCGCCGATAATTTGAGCACCGGAGAAGAAGTCGCCAAAGCCTTCGTTGTACCAGTAGTGCGGCGAGACCTGGCCAACGCAGTAGTAGATGTACTGGTGGAATGCCTCGTGATAGAGAACGATGAAGGTATTCGCCTTCTCGGTCTTCTTGCCCTTCTCGCGCTTGGTTGCGTCGTAGAAAACGAGCTCTTCGGTGACGTAGTACCAATACCCTGCCGAGCCGGTCATTCCGCCGTAGGCCATGTACTCGTCCTGATCCGCACAGATGCGCACCGTGGACACAGCTTCAATCTCTCTTTCGGGCGGAAAGAGCTTCGCGTACTCCTTGCGGATGTACTCCATGTCATTGACGATGCGCCGCACGAGGGGTTGGTCCTTCGTGTTGTAGATGACGATGTAGTTCTCTGTGTCTTCCGCCTTCCAACCACCTTCGAGTCCAAGGCGCACACGAACTCGGTACTCAGGGCTCTTGTACTTGGGGCGGCGCTCGTAGTAACGACGCCACTTGACCACATCCGGGTCTTCGGCAGGCTCGTAAAGCTGCAGTCTCTTCGCAGTATAACGCCAGATCTTCCGTTGGGTTTCGAACTCGTCGGGATGGGCAGTTCCAATCAAGAGGAAGGTACGCTCCTTTGACTTTTCAAAGACTCGCACCCAGGTGCTGAGGCGGCCCTTGCCTCGCGCGATGGATTCATACTCCGTTGATTCGTAACCATCCTGGAGCTCCATCTCACCGACTGCCTTGAACTTCGACTTGGCAAACTTCTTCTTCTGGTAGCGCTCCCATGAATTGATCGGCAATTCCGGTTTGGGCTTTTCCTCCTTCTCCTCGCCATCTGTCTCAGGATTCTTCGCGTTCTCGTCCTTCGCCTTGGGCTCAGGCTCAGCTTCACCGCGCCCCGGCGTATCGGGACCGGGATCACCGACGAAATCGATGCGCACGACTTGAAGTTTCGGATTCCAAAGCCCGCGTTGTCCTTTGGAGCGTACCCACTGCAGCTTGACCCACTCTTCATTGGGTTGAATCGCAAGCCAGTCATAGTCCCGAGCGATATCAAGAGTGAGTCCGTGCTGCTTGAACTTCTCTTTTGTGTAACCGCCTTGAGCGCTGGCGGCATCACTGAGAAATAGACAAGCGAGAATTGCGAGTAAGACTGCGAGGAAAGAGCGATGCATGCATAGGTTCTATCCGGGAGCATGGTTGCGCGCAATCATCCGGCCGTACGCCAACCCCAAATGCACCACTCGGCCGCCTCTGAAGCGGTCAACTGGCCTTGAGCTAGAAGTTAAAGCCCTCGAACATCCCGTCCAACTCTTCTTGGCTGAGCTCGATGTCGAAAATTTGTCCGATCGCGACGTCCTCGATCTCGATGAATTGTTCGCGTTCGGTCGAGGCCTGCATCGCGATGGCGCCCGACCCCATTAGCTTGGAGAGTTGCCAGTAAACTCTCATTCGACCGACCTGGCCCACGCTTACAGGAATCTCACGGTTCTCGTCGAAGGCGCTACCTTTGTGATCAGCGTGACCAGAGTCGCCTTCCACAGGCCTCAACACTGCCTTGATGTAGAGCGGCGGCTCCGGGATCTCGGCGCCTCCCGTCAAGCGCAAAGTCACCGACATGGCTCGGCGCAACTGAACGGTCAATTCGCCGCTCGTACCGTAGATCATCTCAGTGCGATAGCCTTCAGCCTTGACTTCCATGTCAACGACTTCGGTATCCGTAAGCAGGTTGAAGTCGCTCGAGCGAAGCCAGTGAACCTTGTCGAGGGCCACTGAACCGGGAGCGGCGAAATTTATCTTTCCACTGATGCGTTCCCCAGGGGTCCCGGTCACTAACTTCAAGTGCTGCACAAAGAGCTTTCCGCGCAAGTCGATCAATGCGAGTCGTGGATCACGAGAGATCTCGCCCGCTCGTACCACGACGTCCGGAATGGTGGCCAAAGTGTTCGATTGATTCTCGATCCCCACTGACACCAAACGAGTACTTGAAGTGAGTGACGACACTAAGAAAGTGCCGTCCTCATACGGCTGAACTCTCAAGGCACCCCAACCAAGGAATTCGCGGTTGAGAGATTCTTGGTCCACTGAGATCCTGATCAATTTCATCGGGACTCCATCATCAATAAGCACGCAGCCTGCGATTTGACCTGCGCCTTTTAGCACTAACTTAAAGTCTTCTTGACCGAGTTCAAAGCGCTGCCAATCGCAACAATAGCCTTCCTTCTTTCCTGCCAACTCGAAGGAACTGCCCGATAGAGTCTCGACGATTTCGAACTGACCGTCCTCGCCAGCGGTCAGGTTGAAGTTGTAATCACGGTCAGTTCCATTGGAGCCATTTCTGTGGCTACGCAAGGCGAGCTTCACTGATCCGAGTACTTCTCCTCGTTGGTCGACGCAGCGGCCCTTGACTAAAATTTGAGGCGCAAACGTTAGATCCCCCAGCTCGTTGAGCCCAACACTGAGTTCAGAATCGACATCCATGGAAGCTGATCGACCACTCTCGTCTTCTAGATTGAACACTAAGGAAAGGCTCGCGTCCGACTCCAGCTTGGCGACATCCAAGACAAAGATCCCCTCCGAATCTGTTCGCGAACGATACATTCTGCCGCCAAAGCTGAAGGAGCTCTCTTCATCTAGATCCATCTTGAGCGCCGTGTTCACGATTGGACGACCACTCTCATCGAGTGCCCGCATCCGTAAGATTGGGTGATCGGCACCTACCTGAACCCGAATCTCAACGACCTCGCCTGCGCGTCCAGGTCCACGGGTAAATCCGTGGCTGTAGATACGAGAGCGCAAACGATCGACGCCCGCGCTGAATTCTAAACCGGCCTCAACGTTGTCGAAGGTTGCCTTGCCACCGACAACACTCTTCTCGACGGATGCTCGGTAGGTATTATCAAAGGGCGATGGCACACGGATCTCGCCTTCCGGAATGTGAGTGAGCTTCACCCGAGCTAGGTCATCGGCGAGCGGCTCCCAGTTCTCATCAAAAGCTGAGACGACGACTTGGCCCATCGCCGGTAATTGCAACGTAGCAATTTCAGAAGTACCCACTTCGGGATCGATCGGAAAAGTAAGTGGTTTGGCGGATAGTGCGTTCACCTTAAACATCAAGAAACTCTCGCCCCGCACGAGGTCCAAGCCTTCATTGTAGGCGAAGGTTGCGATGCCGTCTTCGCCGCTTGTGAACGCCCCCTGCTCGTGGCTCGTGATCGAGCCTTTCACAGATTGAAGCGATACACCGATTCCTATCACTGGATTGCCTTCATGATCCAGGACGCGCGCGCGATAACGAAATTCGGGAGCGATGTCTTTCGGCCTGGCGAGCATGATCGCTTTGCGTTCCGGCTCTGCAATCCCAGCCGCTGCCGATTGAGGTAGCTCAACCGGTTCCGACACCCTGGCTGTCGGTAGGTCTTCGCGCTCAAGGCCTGTCAGGGTGGTTTGGTTCCCCTCTTCCAAAGCAGCCGCAAAGGAACCTGACCCTCCGCTGGTGATTATGTAGCCAACAAACGCGAATACAACGACGACGCCCATCGCCAGGATGTGGTTTTTGTTCATATCATCTATTTAGCTTCTCGAGAATCACGTCCATCTCTTCTTGGCTCAAACTCACTTCGAAGCGTTGGTTCGAGTCGGTGTCTTGTACGTGGATGATTTGTTCTCGCTCTATCTCGGCGGGCATACCGATCGCTCCTCCAGCCCCGAGGACTCGAGATACAAGCCATTGAACTTTCATACGGCCTGCGTCAGGGATACGAATCGTGATCTCGCGCTTCTGGTCGAAGGAGGATCCACTGTAGTCCATGGACCCGGGCTCCTTATCCGTTCGAAGCAACATGGCCTTTAGAAAGGTTGGCTCACTGGGAAGCTCTGCGCCACCAAGAAGGACAAGGGTCACTGAGAGTCCGGCCCGCAGATTGAGGGCTTTCTCCCCGCTAAAGTTTGTCAGGTCTTCCGTCCGGTAGCCACTCACCATGACTCGTGCATCAAGACGTTCACTACTGGTCAGTAATCGAACGGTTCCTTGATGAAAGCGGCGTTTTTCACGCGGCTCCTCCGAGCCACTGGGCCCAAAGGCCACACTGCCTTGGAGACGTTCGCCTGGCGTACGGCCGATCAACTCCAACTCATGCGCAAAGAGCTTCCCCCGCAAATCGATGGCTGCCAATCGTGGATCCTGAGCCGCATCGCCCGCTCGCACGAAAACGTTCTCGAAGACTGCCAACTCCCCTGCCTGGTTCTGGATGCCAACGGTCACTGTGCGGGTGCTATCTGTCAATCCACCGATCACGAACGAACCGTCCTCTTCCAAGGAGCCTGAGGAAGGCCCAGAGAATCGGTGCTCGGAATCGCTGGGGTCCTTGCCAATCTTGATTAAAACAAGCTCCTTCGGAATCTGATCGTCAAGGAGCACGCGACCCGTGACCTTTGCTTCCTCGAGCATCACGAGAGTCATATTCTGCTGCCCGGGCGCAAAGTTTTGCCACTTGCAGCCGTAGCCATCTTTCTCGCCAGCCAATTGAAAAGCGCTACCAGAAAAGACTTCGGTGACCTCGAAGCTTCCATCCTGATCAGCCGTCATGTTGAACCTCCATTGGCCCATCCAGTTGTCCGGAGAGCTGTCCGTCGAACGCATGGCAAGCTGGACGAATGCAATGGGCTCGCCCTTTTCCGTTACACAACGGCCACGCAGGAACACCTTTGCGGGTTCGAGAACTACGTCGCCTAGTTCATTCGGACCATCAACGAGTTGCTCTGAGCACTTCAAGGAGGCCACGGCCCCGTCGCCCGTGTAGGCCTTGAAATCAAGGTTCAGCGCTGTGTCCGGCGCCAATCTTGCAACGTCGACCACAAACCTTCCGTGCTCATCAGTGCGAACTGTTTGAGCACGAGTGCCCATGAACGTCTGTCCCGTCACCTTCACGCCGACACGTACCGACGTGTCGGCGAAGGGAATTCCAGCCGCGTTGATGGCGCGCAATGAGAGCACGGGATGATCGGTTCCGATTTGAACCTCCATGGCAACGGTCTCCCCGCTAACCCGAGGACCCGGACTGAAGGCCCGGCTGGGGATCGATGAATGGGTCCGCTCCACGGCAGCCCCAACCTCAATTCCGAGTTCAACGTGTTCAAATTCAACCTTGCTGCCCTTCAAGTTGCGACTAACACTCGTCCTCTTGAACTGACTGAAGGGCGAGCTGACACGGTTCTCGCCAGGGGGGATGTAACTGAGAGTTACTCTTCCCTGCCCGTCTGGAATCGGTGCTGCCTTCTCGTCCAAGACGGAAACAGCAACCCGGCCCGTAGCGGGCAAATGCAAGGTGGCAATTTCAGAAGGGCCCTGGTCGTAGTCAATCTTCAGAGTCACTGGCTTGGCCGTCAACGCGTCCACTTCAAAGATTAGGTAGCCACCGTCTCTGTCTATCTTCAAGTTTTGAGCATGGACGAAACTCGCGATGGCTGGTTCCCCTTTGGTGACTGCTTGCTGCAGTTCACGGGCTCCTCCATCGTCCACGTACCTAATTTTGACCGGGACGCCAGCTATCGGTTGATCGTCTGCTCCAACGACGCGCGCGCGATAGGAGAAGTCAGGCGTCAACTCCAGGAGCTGCTGCTCTTGGGTGCCCCGCGGGATGATCAAGCTTCCCCAAAGCCCCTCTGCCCGTCCAAGTACCAAGACCGTCCAGCCTTCCACGGCAGGAAAGGAAACGATGCCCTGCGCTGATGTGGTGAAGGCTTCCCCACGCTCCTCGACGAGCTGGTCGGCAAGCATTGGATCTTGAAACTCGCGGGCCGTATGCGTATGCGCTTCGGTGATTGCCCAAACCTCGAAGTTGGCTAGCGGACCGTTTGGGCCGCGTACGAGAACCGGCACCTGGTCCACGGGAAGAGCGACTGTGATTTCTTCGCGTTCGGCTTGGACAGTTGCCGCGATTGGCACCTCCAACTCCGACTCGACGACTGCTGGCATGCTGACAGGCGGCTCGTCCACCTCGAGCGCACTGTGATCTTGTTCACCTTCCGCCTCTAGCTCGTCCAATGCCGCTTCGGCGCCGCCGCCCAGGGTCAAGTAGCCGACAAAGGCAAGCGCGACAATGATGCCAATCACCAAGACTGAGTTCTTGCTCATAGATCTAATCCAAATCGCGGCCAAGCAAAGCGGGAGCGTCTTTCAAAATCCTTGTAGCCCGAAAGAGAGCTCCGCCTTTGGTAGGCGGAGCGATGGAACTCTTGGGTGCGGGCTCGCCGTGCTGTTCGTTGACGTATTCCCAAACAACCTCGCCACCCTTGGTCACTTCGATCAAGCGGCCGTTGGCACCCTCACATATCAGAGTATTGCCATTCTCGAAACGCTGAACGCCGGAGATGAACGGTGAGAAGAGTTCGCCGGGACCTCCCCAAGTCCAAAGCGGCTCGCTGGGACCATAAGCCTTGCCTTCGTCACGGGTAAATCCATTCTTGGAGCTGAACGGCAACAGCAACTCGATAGCGGTCGAGTAGTCGCCATCCGGCCTTCCACGACCATTGTTGTAGAGCAGCATGCGTAGATCTCCCGACTCGCCTGTCCCTAACCATTGGGGGTCGTGCTGGTAGAACAACTTGCGGTCTGACTCGCCGCCTGCGCCGTAGTTCCGCGGGTTACCCCAGCGGTAGAGCAAGTCGCCACCCCTGCCGAAGCGGCCGCCGGAAGTAGACTTCGACTCTGCCGTGGTCGTCGAGTGATCGATCACCCAGATCTCGTTCATATTCGGTGAACTGACCACGACGAGGTCCAACTCCTCATTGTGATTGACGGAGTTTGTGTGCAACCAGTCCGAGCGCTTTCCGCGTTCAAAGCGTTGGCTAGGTTCGCCGTCTTCGTCGTCGCCCCCGCCGCCAGAGTAGCCAAGGGCTGCCATCTGCCGTTCGATCTCGGCCAGGCGTTCGCGCTCTTTTTCGGTCAGCGGCAAGCGGTCGCGGAAGTCTGCGTTCATGTCGATCCGCTCCGGATGATCGGGTATTGATCCGTAGCCTTTGAGCTTATCGTCGAAGTCCTGAATCAAGTGATCCCAAGAGTGCCACTCCCAGACGATCTCTCCGTCATCCGGCAGGATCGGCTTGATCTCTAAGAGAGAGCAACTCCACAGCCCGTCTTCGATTACGACTTCGGGATCACGACCGGCCGCTATCACCTCCTCGGGCGAATGGTGCTTCCAAACGATCACGAGCACGTTGCCGCTTGGCAAGATGGCAATGTCGTGATGCTCCGTCGTCTTGTCATCGACCAGCAGGTAGTCCCACAAGAGATCGCCATCCCAATCGAACTCTTGAAGCCGGCCGCCGATGCCGCCTCCCTGAAAACGCTTATTGTCCTCGTGGCGACCGGGGCGCATCAGGTTCCCGTTATCCAAGAGGTACACCGGACCACCCGGCGCCAACTCGGATCCCCAAGCGTGAACGATCTCGCCCTGCATATCGATCAAGAAGGTTTCGGTCGAACCGAGCGGCGCGATCAAGGTGTAACCCTCCGTCACGCCCGCTCGCGACTGCAAGAGTCCGGTCTTCTTCTCCGGCGGAGGGCTGTCTTGGAATGCGGCCACGCTCGGCGCGGCAAGTAGAGAGATAGCGAGGAGGGAAAGTACCCGGCAGTTCCAGTTCGATCGATGCATGGCCGCCAGTCTACTTCAGTCACGCCTTAGAGCAGAAATAGGATCCATCAGAGCCGCTCGGCGCGCGGGAAAGATTCCGAAGAGCGCTCCAACTGCGAGCGAAACCCCCAGGGATAAAGTGATGTAGTGGGGCGCGATGACGGCCTTCCAGTTCGTTAGCGCAACGATTCCCTTTGTTCCTGCGATACCGCTAGACAACCCAGGAAGCCGCCGATGATGGCGAGGGTCTCCGTATAGTCCGTGCCAAAGTCGCGTGCGCACACGGTTGACCCGCAACAAGCGTTCGACACTGGGCAAGATTTCTAGGATGTAGCCAGCATCTTTGATGCTTGATCTCGAAGCTGTTCTTGTAAGCCTGCTCGTCGTTTTCGGACTGCACCTCTTCCGGAGGATTGACCAAGTTAATGATGATGTTACGGATACCTAACTCTTGGATTCGAGTGAGGGTCTCGTGCCGCGCACTTGCGCCGACA
Organism: Planctomycetota bacterium; assembly: GCA_047639675.1. GTDB lineage: Bacteria > Planctomycetota > UBA1135 > UBA1135 > JABACD01. Next base: position 9,137 of record JBLIOI010000049.1, read on the forward strand.
GAGAGCATGGCGATCACCGAGCCGACGCCGAAGATCATGCCCAACATTGTCAGGAAAAAACGCAGCTTGTTACGCCAAATACTGCGTACGCCCAGGAATAGAACTTCAAAGAAACGATCTACGATCACGAAGCTCTCTCCAACTCCGTAATTTTCCCATCACTCATCTCGGCCACACGTGGGAGTAGTGTTGAGATCTCTGGGTTGTGCGTCACCATGATGATTGTGCGTCCTGAGCTGTGCAATTCGTGGAACAGCTCCAAGGCTTCTTCACCGGTTTTCGTATCTAGGGTTCCCGTAGGTTCGTCCGTCAGAAGAATGGTCGGATCATTTGCCAGGGCGCGCGCAATCGCAACACGCTGGCACTCACCACCCAATAGTTCGTTGGAGTGATGATTCAGTCGTGAGACAAGCCCACCGACTCAAGCAATTCCAAGCAACGCTCCTTGCGTTCCCTGCGCGGCCAGCCACGGTAGAAGAGGGGCACCTCTACGGTCTCTAAAACGGTCAACTTTGTAACCAGATTGAAGGGCTGAAAGACTAAGCCGAAGCCGTACCCTCGGGAATTCCTAGAGAGATTCGGTAGCGATCGAGAGCTAGCTGATTGCTCTCCCGCTTTCCGATCAAGTCATCCTGTGCGGTCAATTCAACCCGATGCGCGCGCAAGACATCGAGCTCTCGGATGCGCCCAACCTGGTGTCAGGCTTCCGCTTGACGCCTAGCAAAGACCAAGTTCTCCAGGTTGCGCCAGGGGTTCTCAGGATCCGCTTCAGTCGGCTCTGGTCGAATAACCGTTTCCTCACGAGATCCGAGCACTTCGGTATCTCGCTCCTGAAGTATTTCGAGGGCAATTTTGTCCCTCCTGTGCACTTAGTCTTCCGTGGCACAGGAGTTGAGAAGGGTAGATCCTACCCAACAGGCGGCGACAATCGCGTGCGCGCGCGGCATCGTCATTAGGTTGTGAAAGTGTCGCTATTTGGGCTTAATCGGAAGCCACGATCAGGAGCGGGCGAGACTGGGGGCTGGAGTTACCGCCCGCCAGGAGGTTACGACCGCTCTGAAGAATTCGCTGCTTCAGAATTCCCGCCGCATGGCCACTGCAGTGAAATTGAACGTTCATCCCACAAAAGTAGCGGCAATAGGCTCTCTCGGCCGCCAGGCATTTGGGTTGGCCCCTCTTGTTCACTACTATCGACGAGTTACAAAAGTGTAAGTCCTCCATCAGCTTCTTTCCAACGTGGCGGGACGTAACCCATCGCGCCAAGTAGACAACATGAGCCGTCTAACCAAGATCCACTATCTGCCCATTCTAGTCTTCATCGGAATGAGCTTTGCGGTGGGGCTAGCGAGTTGGTTTTTCCAGCGGCAAGACGGCAGTATTGAGCGCGCCACGACTAATTTGGTCGCAGTTCAAGCCGCAAAACAATTCGAGGAGTACACGGCGGGACGCATGTTCGCCATCGAACTCATCGGTCGTGCGGCGGAGAAGGGCAAGATTCAGGAGAGTCGCACCTTCGACAACTACGCTTCGAGCTTGCTGAGTAACTTCCCGGGTTTGCAGTCGATCCGCTGGGCCAATCCGGAGGGGGTCATCGAATGGACCTTCCCAAAGGAGGGCAGCGAAGGATCCCTAGGTCAGAACATCTTCGATGACGCAACCGGAACTCCCATGCCCAACCATGGCGCCCAAGCAGAAAGAATGGTGCTTTCCGCACCCCATACGGGTGGGCACGACGGTCTCGTATCAACGATTCTCTACCCCGTCATTCACGTCCCCCCCAAAGCCTCCCCAGAAGAAGGCACGTTGACGGGCTACATTAGCAGTCTCTGTAGCTTGGAGCTCATCTTCCCCGAGATCGCGAAGTCGGAGGAGCTCGAGAACTACGGGATCTGGGTGCAAGATGGTGAAGACTTCATCCATGGCGCAAGCGAGGACAAACAGGCCATGTCGAGTGAGGGCTACCTAGCCGTAGCTCCCCTTCAAGTCCTCAATCGCACGTGGCAGCTCAGTGCCGCTAACCGCACGCCCGGACAAGTGCTCGGCGCGCCGCTCTTGCGCCGAACCTACTGGATACTCGGATTGCTGTTGGCGGTTTCGGTGGCTATCGCGCTGCACTTCTGGGTGGAACGTCAGCGCAACAACGAGCGTGCTCTGAAAGAGAGGGCGGAATTAGAGACTCGCATGTTGCAGTCGCAAAAAATGGAAGCCATTGGCCGCTTGGCGGGCGGCGTTGCGCACGACTTCAACAACCTACTTACGGCCATCCTAGGCAACACCGACCTTCTGTCGAGCTCAGAAGAATTCGATGACGACGCACGCTCCGCCCTCGACCAGATCCGAATCGCCGGCGAACGGGCTACGCAACTCACGACCCAGTTGCTCACAATTTCGCGCCGCCAAGTTCTTCAGCCCTGCGCTATCGACTTGAACGAGGAGTTGCGCACACTTAGAGGTGTCCTTGAAAAGCTCCTCCGTGCGGGTATCGACATTTCCATTGAGCTTAGCGCGGAAGCATGCAACGTCGAACTTGACCCAGGCCAACTCAGCCAGATCGTCATCAACCTGGTCCTCAACGCAGCCTCCGCCATGCCAGAGGGCGGCACAATTAGGCTCTTCACTTCGCGCACTAGAACTGAACTCGATGGCGTGGCCGGAAATTGGGCTGTGCTCTCCGTGAAAGACACCGGCGTGGGAATGGATGAAGCCACACGATTGCGAGCCTTGGAGCCCTTCTTCACTACGAGAGAAAAGGGCAAGGGAACTGGCTTGGGCTTGGCAACCGTCGACGGCATCACTACCGCCGTCGGAGGGACCGTACGCATCGAGGACAGCCCGCCGCGCGGCACGAGAGTCTCGGTCTGGCTACCTATTTCCTATATCGTGCCCTCCCTCGCCCCTCACCGGAAGAGCACGAAACTGGACGGGGGAGTAGCGCTCGTCATCGAGGACGAGCCTAGCGTGCTGAAAATCACCTCGCGCATCCTCACCAACGCAGGCTATGAAGTGATCGGGGCCACCAATGGCGCGGAAGCTCTCGCGCACGTCAATCGTGGTTTATGCTTCGACTTGCTCCTCACCGATGCAGTCATGCCGCAACTCGGCGGACGCGAGCTGCTTGAGGTGCTAAGGGAACGTGGATTGAGTTTCGATGCGGTCATCACCTCGGGATACCCCGAAGAGCTTCGCATCTACGACTTACAACGCCTAGCAGCAGCCTTCCTGCCCAAACCTTTCACGGACCGAAGCCTGCGCGAAGCCGTGCAAGCCGCCGGCCAACTCAGGTACCAATTAGGCGAACCCGTCTAGCGGCCGGTGATGGCTTGCTCAAGGGCTTCCGTCGCTTGAGCGTTCACCGCAACTAACCAGCCCTTGAAACAAGCGCCCTCGGCTTCGACGGCACGCGCTACCAGCGACGCCCAATCTCCTGGGAGCAAGCGCTCCAAGCTCTCCCGTATCTCAGCTAAGTGTCGCAATTCATCCTTCAAGATCGATTTCACGGAAAACTTTGCTCCTGCGATCTGCAAGCAATCTTCGTAAACGGGGTAGAAAGCGTCGGCGCGAATCTCGATCGCTGCGGTCGATAGCAAGTAGTTAGCATCGCTGCGCAGCGCGTCCTCGAAGGCGTAAGGTAAAAGCAGTTTTTCGCAGGCACGATCGATGTCCTGCATGTAGCGCTCACCTGCCGGACCCGCCAAGGTGTCCGCTTCAGAATAAGTCTGCACCCCATCCTCCTCTCCCCCGTTCAGCGCAATCGCAGCACGCTTCAGTCGAAGCGCGTGAGAAGCTTCTTCGATTATGTGTTGGAGCCCTTCTTCGTCGAGTAAGTCCGCGTGGCGCGCCTTCAACATCTTGCGTACGCCGATGTACTCCATTCGAGACAGCGTGTTGACGAGACGGGCGTGCAGGTTCGGCACGGCGATAATTCGTGTCAAAAGATCACGCAGCTCGCCCATGATGGGTTCGGCGCGGACTTGGTTCGTAAAGCGTTGCATGCGCGGATTGTAGCGCGCCGGATCAAGTCTTAGCCCGCGTTCGCGCAACTCTCGTGCGAACGCCACTTCTCGATCAAATTGCACAGATCTTCCGGATTGAAAGGCTTGGCGATGTAATCGTCCATCCCCGAGTCGAGGCAAAATTGTCGATCTCCAGTCAGCGCATTGGCCGTAATCGCCAAAATCGGTAAGTGACCCCCCTCTTCGCTCTCCCGTTCGCGAATTAAGCCCGTTGCTTCGTAGCCGTCCATCACGGGCATATGGCAATCCATCAGGACCATGTCGTAGAAGTGTGCAGCGGTCGCCTCGACAGCTTCACGGCCATTCACAACGGACTCAAAGTTCACCCCCAAACGGCTGAGAACTTTCTCCGCGAGTTTGCGATTGACCGAGTTGTCTTCGACGAGCAAGATCTTCGGACGCCTTCCATTTATGAGCTCTACGCTGCAGATTGGTGCACGCCGCTTGGCGGCTGCTGAATATGGATCGGCCTCTTCTGCTCCCACTGCGAGATGCAAGAGGGACTGTAGCGCAGAGTGACGAATCGGCTTTATTAGTTCGCCAAAGACACCCTTCTTGGACTCCCGCGCTTTGTGAAAGCGCTTGGACGCTGGCACCAGAAAAGCCAACTTGGCTTCTGTCACGGCAACGCACTCAGCCAAGGCTCCACGCTGTTTGTATCCGGCATCTTGGTAAAGCGCCCAATCGACGAGGATCAATTCTGGCTTCCAATCACTGCCCATCACCTCGGCAGCTGAGCAACAATTAGGTGCGATACGCGCGTCCGCTTGCCAACCCTCCAAACTGGCCGATAGAGCCGCACCAAGCGACTTGTTCGGATCGACGACCAAGACACGCAAGCCTGTGAACTGCACGGGTTCGACTGCATCATTCGCGGCGACTGGCACGCGGATGGTAAACCAGAAGGTCGAGCCCTCTCCCATTTCCGATTCGACACCAATTTCGCCGCCCATATAACCCGTGAGCAGCTTTGTGATCGCCAATCCGAGCCCCGTTCCACCAAACTTGCGCGTAGTGGAAGCATCGACTTGAGTGAACGAATCGAACAATGTGGCTTGCGCATCTTTTGGGATTCCAACTCCCGTATCTTGCACCGAGAACCGGAGCAGAGCGCCTGCGCCCTGGTCTGGTTCCATTTGTTCCATGTGGAGAACGATCTCGCCTTGTGCCGTGAATTTCGCTGCGTTGCTCAGCAGGTTCAAGATGATCTGCCGTAGGCGGCCCGGGTCTCCGCACAAGAGTTCGGGCGTACCCGGCGCAATTAAGTAGACAAGCTCAACACCCTTGGCTTGAGTGCTTTCAGTCATCAGCTCGAGCGATTCTTCAATCAGTTCGCGACTGTTGAACTCGACCTCCTCCAAAGTCAGCTTGCCCGCCTGGTACTTCGACAGATCTAAAATGTCGTTCAGGAGCGAGAGCAAAGTCTCCGCAGAAGAGAGCATCGTTTGTGCAAAGTCCAACTGCTCCGAATCCAAGTTGGTTTCGAGTAACAAGCGGTTCATCCCAAGTACCCCGTTCAGCGGGGTACGGATCTCATGGCTCATACTGGCCAAGACCATCGACTTAGCTGCCGACGCGGTCTCGGCTGCCTCTTTGGCCAACTCCAGTTCGCTGGTGCGCGCGATTATGCGCTCCTCCAGCGCTACGCGGGCGGCACGTTCAGCCTCGAAGCGCTGCTGCCATACGGACTCTTCTATCTTCATTGTGCGGGCCTCAATACGTCGGCAAGGAGAGCCGATCGATGCGGGATAACTCCGAACGGAGCGAGAGGGACTGTTTCTATCGGATCAGGGTTAGCTCAACTGGAGCAAACACCCCATGTTTCGAGTGTTCCCGGACACGCAGCGACTCTCTCGCGTTCAGAGGGCTTTGGCTCCGCTGTGAGGCAAAAAAGCGCTTCCCGCTCGCCATATTCGGACACCACAGTGCTCTGACAGGCCGATAGCCGCCATCCCCCTCTGAGAAAGCGCTCGATCCTGCATTGCGAAGCGCTAGTATTCGCAACCTCGAAAGGACCCTTTGCTGGCTCGACGCCGAGACAGACCCCATAGAAAATGACACGACTCATCCAAGCCCTGCGCCCCATCTCCACCCTCGCAGTCCTCTGCGCAAGTGCAACCGTCGCCTCCGCTCACACGGGCGCGGACCACGGTGCGCATCACTCGATCGAAATGGGCGCCTGGGCTCTTGCCACTGGCGCACTCGCCATTCTTGGTTACCGACTCTTTGCAGCCCGCAAGAACGCTAATTAGTCGTCTCACAAGCGAATACCTAGAGACCATCAACCACAAGCTATAGACATGCTCGAAAGAATCTTCAACGCACTCGACTCCGTCCGCCCCGCGCGCCGTGCCTACGCTCACTGCGACGGCCCTTGCGGAATCTACGACCCCGCATCTGCCCGCATCACAGCGGAAGCTGTGCGCTCCATGACCAAGAAAATCGTGGACCTTAGCGCTCCGGCCGCAGGCGACGCTGCTGCAACAGCCGCTTATCAAAACACGATGAGCCGCTTCATCGCGATCAAGGAAGAGCAGGCCGAAGCCACTAAGCGTGACCTTCTCATCCTGTGGACCGACTACTTCAAGCCCCCGCACCTGGAGGCTTTCCCCAACTTGCACGACACCTTCTGGAAAGCAGCCAAGTTGTGCTCTGCATGCAAGGTTGAAGTCAGCCTGACCCACGCCGACGAGTTGATGGACGCGGTCAAAGAGATCCACGAAATCTTCTGGAAGACCAAGGGCCGCACTGTCGAGTTCTACACCGCTGGCTAAGCACAACAAGCTTTCACACGTGCGCCGCGCGAACAGCAAGGACTTCATCCTCTGGCTGTTCGGGCGGCGTCGTCGTTTTCGAGTGGAAGGTCGCAGCATGCTGCCGACGTTACAACCCGCCGATCACCTACTGGTGAACCCACGCGCCTACCGCGGGCAAGCGCCTTCCGCCGGCGACATCGTGATCGCCCTCCATCCGCTAGAAGAGCGCGAATTGGTCAAACGCATCGAGCGTGTCGAGAATGGTCGGGTTTGGTTGCTCAGCGATAACCCCCTCGAAGGAATGGATAGCCGTAGCTTCGGGCCAATCAACCTGGATTCTGTACGAGGGCAGGTGCTCTGCAAACTTGGGGCTGCGCACTAAGAGGTCCAAAAACCAGAGAGTCGCTGGACGAATCCGGCCCGCGATCGCCAAGCGGGATAGGCTTCGGGACAATGAGACCCCCTAATACCGCAAGAACAGCACCTCAGGGGCCCCGCGCCCTCTCCTACGCCCTCCTACTCGCTTGCACCGCCTGCTCCAGTGGAAGCAGTTCGAGCACTGTAGTGACACCGCTCATGGCCGGTGTCGGTTCGGGAACTCTACTCTCGATCACCCCGGCCGACGGCACCACCGTGACCAGATCGGGCCAGGGATTGGCTGGCTTCTCGGCCTTACAAGCTTTGGCCTACGACACGGTCACAGACACGCTCTACGGCGTTGCCAGCGGAACGGATCAACTGCTAACGATCGATCCGGCAACCGGTTCGGGCACGGCTATCGGCGCGCTCGGCTTTGGCGCGGTTCAAGGGCTCGCCTACGATCCTAATGGCGATGTCTTGTATGCCACGGATACGAGCGCTGACGTCTTGTTGACTATCGACACGGCGACGGGACAAGCTTCGCTCGTTGGAGGACTTGGCTTCCTCGGTATTTCCGGCCTCGCCTATGATCCGAACACCTCCACGCTATACGGTTCGGATGAGGCGAGTGACCAACTGCTGACGATCGACGTTAGCACCGGCGCAGCTTCAGCAGTCGGCGTGCTCGGATTCGCTGAAATTGGCGCCCTCGCCTTCGACGCAAGAGGCAACACCCTGTACGGAATCGACGGCTCGACGGACCAAACCATCACAATCAACACGGGCACCGGCGCCGGCAGCGCAATCGGATTCGTGGGATTCCAAGACGCTTTAGGCCTCGCCTTTGATTCCAATTCAGACACGCTCTACGGAGTTGATGACAGCAAAAAAGTCACATTGAGCATCGACACCGGCACAGGCGTGGGTACTGCAATCGGCGGTTTCGGTTTCCAAGACATCCTCGGAATCGCTTACGATTCGGACACTGGCACGATCTACGGAACGGACAATAACAACAACCAACTGGTCACGATAAACGCAACGAGCGGCATTGTGACCGCGATCGGCGCCCTCGGCTATGGCGGAGTCGAAGGGCTTGCCTACGACTCGAACAGTGGCACCCTCTACGGATCCGACACGGTCACCGACGTCCTAGTTTCGATCGATACCTCAACTGGAGCAGCCACAGGCATCGGCAACCTGGGTCTTGGCGACGTGCAATCGCTCGCCTTCGATGTGGATACAAACTCTCTATATGGGTTCAACTCCGGCACCTTACTGACGATCAACACGGGCACCGGTGCCGCCTCGACAGTTGGCGGTATTGGCGTGGTCAGCATGGACGGACTTGGCTTCGACCAGGCTACGAACACCCTTTACGGCGCGGATTCGGGCACGGACCAGCTGTTCACGATCGACACAACAACAGGCGTTCAATCGCTAGTGGGCGCGCTCGGTTTCGACGGCACAGAAGGCCTAGCGTTCAGTTCCAGTAAACTCTTCGGCTCGAGTAACACAGATAACATCCTCCTGACGATCAACACGACGACTGGCGCCGCCAGTGCCGTGGGAGCTCTTGGCTTCTCCAACATGCGCGGCCTCGCTTGGGACTCTGTCTCCAAGAAAATGTACGGTTCGGATGCAGACGGCGACTACCTGATTCTGATCAACACAGCTACTGGCTCTGGAACCCTCATCGGAGCCTTGGGCTTCGGTCGCGTGCACGGACTCGCTTACGACAAGAACACGGGCACCCTCTACGGATCGGACACCTTGACCGATCAATTGATTACGATCAACACGGCGACCGGCGCGGGTACCGCCGTCGGGGACTTGGGCTTCGGCAACGTTGAAGGCCTCGCCTTCGACTCAGACACCGACACGCTCTACGGCCTAGATCCCTCCAGCGACCAGTTGATCACGATCGACACGAGTACAGGCGCCGGCACGGCAGTCAGCGTATTCAACTTCAGCAATGTCGAAGGACTCGCCTACGACAGCAACGAGAAAATGCTGCTCGGAACTGACACGGGCACCCGCCAATTGCTCGAGATCGACCACTTGGGCTCGGGACTCGGAACGAGTCGCGGTTCAACTGTCTGGGCCGTGCAAGGCCTGTCGCCGAGGTTTCAGTAGGAGACACGCGCGCTCTTACGGAGCCAGAGGCTGCTCATCCCCGAGATTCGGTTCCACTTCTACATCGCGAATGTCTCGCACTCGGTGCTTTCTGCGCGACAAGGGATCCGCAACGCGAACGAGCGCTGCAACCAAGAGAACTTGATCGAGCAATCAAAGTACGGCGTGCACGCGGTGCGCATGCCATGTGACACGCGCCTGGCCAATGAGGCGTACATGCTGATCTCGTGTCTTGCTTGAGACCTTAAGCAATGGACTGCGATGATGTGGCCCAACAAGAAGGTAGGCGCGGAGTTGCAACGCATGGAGCTCCGCCGCTTCAGAGTGAGTGTGATCGCGATTCCAGATCTTGGCTTATCGAAAATTTGTAGCCCAGGCCTTCGGCCCCGACTCAACGAACGGGCTTCGATGGATGACGAATGCCTGTGGGGGCTCGTTTCCTTGCTACTCGCCGCCCAACCATTCGCTGCGATCTTCAGCAGAAAGGTGACGGGAATAGAAGGCGTAGACCGGAAGGCCCGCAAGGACCAAGAGAAACCCGGAGATGGCGCGGCTCGGAGTAGCGATGAAGGTGTTGATGAGTAGGAACAACGTGACCACCAGGAAGATCGCTGGAATCAGGGGGTAACCCCAGACGCGGTAGGGACGATTGGCATCGGGCATTTTCCTTCTCAGGACAAATAGCGCCGTGCAAACCAGGCCGTTGAAAATCCAGATCATGAAGATGTAGATGTCTGTCAGGATGTTGAAAGTTCCGCTAAGAGTGAGGACGATAGCCCACGCCGCCACAGCAAGTACTGCGACCACGGGTATGCCGCGGGCTGAGACAAGGGCAAGGCCCGCCGGCATCAACCCTTTGCGAGCCAGAGCAAAGGGAGTGCGTGGCCCCACAAGTAGTGTCGTGTGCAGGGTACCGTAGGCTGAGATCACGAGGCCGACTGACATTAGAGCTGCAGCCGCCTTGCCAGCGAAGCGCAGTACTGTGGCATTGGCGACCGATTGGCTTGGCTGAAGATTGCTGATTTCAAGAGGAGTGAGCACATAGAAGTACGCTGCATTGATCAGGAGGTAGAGGACGATCACTAGCAGCGTGCCTCCAATCATCGTTCGAGGCAGGGTACGCGCAGGATCCTTCACTTCGCCGCCGATACCTGCGATGATAGCCCAGCCGTTGTAGCTCCAGAGTGCACCGAGCATGGCCGCGCCAAACCCATTGACGCCGAGGCGTGCACTTTCCGGAACTCCTACGCCGAGGCCGCCGCTAGAACTCTGAGAGAAGTGATCCAACGAGCCATCCGCAAAGAGGAAAGCACCGATACCGATAGATAGGACGATGGTCACTTTGACCAGAGTCAGTGCCGCCGCAACTTTGCCTGTAGCTCGAACACTAACGAGATTTAGAGCTGCCGCAATGGTGATGACCACGATCGGCAAGGCCCGGAGCATCCATGTAGACATGCTGTTACCGAGGACATCGTTTAGAAATGCGGCGAAAAGAATCGCCACGGCAGCAGTTGAAGCTCCCACGGCGACGCTCCCTGTCCAGCCACATAGAAAGGCCACGCGTCGACCATAGGCGGCGCCCAGGAAATTCACTGCACCGCCGGAACGTGGCATCATCGTGCTGAGTTCCGCGAAAACCAGTGCACCTGTCAGCGTGAGCAAGCCGGCGCAGATCCAGACGAGAAGCACCATGTCGGGCGAACCCACATTCACGATCATGGCCCGTGCTTTGACAAATACCCCTGTCCCGATGATGTTGGCCAGGATAATAGCTATGGCCGGAATCAAAGTTAGGGCACGCACAAGCTGGCGCCTGGCTGGGACCTCTGTCTCGCCTTCTACTGTCGATGTCATAGAGTAATCCGATTCTGAGTCTTGGATAAACAGCCCGGATTCTGAAACGTCATCTGTACCGATCTTGCGAGAATTCTATCGAATGAATGGGACCAACGCACACGCGTACCGTCAGCCAACGATCGTGTGCTGACGCTACGAGCATGGGTTGGTCGCGCGAACTCGGAAAAAATTACGCGGGCTGGGTATCTCTCAATTCCACATGATCTCCAAGCCGTTGGTCGTGTTGAAGCCATTGCCACAAGGCGCACCCGAGGGGTCTCGGAACCAGTACTGGTAGGTCTTGGTTTCACCAGCGTTGACACCCCCGCTCGGGGAAATCACGACCGAGCTAGAGGCATCGCCAACCGCATCAGTAGAGACGATTTGAAGTCGTTGGATATTGCTACCTGCACACAACAAGCCGTCACCGAACGTGACGCCATTTCCACCAGCAATTGCAATGTCGCCCTGGAAGAACAAGCCGGGTCGATTGCCGGCACAGCCGCTGGCCAAGAGCACGACCGAATCGGCGCCCACGGTCGCGGCGCCCGCTCCAGCGAGGTTGGCTCCGGCCGCGCCCGCGCTATTCGCACAACCATTGCCCGCCGAACCTGCGTTGCCGCAGGGGCAAGCGGTGCCGCCACCCGTTCCAAAGCAGTAGCCCTGACCGACCGGACCCGACTGCGCGCTGAAAGTCGCGAGACTGACGCTGTCGTTACCGGCCCAGTCCGTGAACTCCAGTTCGTAGGCCAAGATGGCGCCGGGTGCGGAAGCATCGCCGCTCATGGCGAAGCGATAGAGACCGCCGCCGGAGTGAGTTCCGGCCACCATGTCAGCCGAGCCCGAGACCGTCACCGTGCCATTGAAGCCGCCGAGAGTGCTGGTGTAGGTGTACACACCGGGACGAATGAAGCCAACCTGGTAGGACTGGCCATTCGAGAGGGTGCTCGAGTCGTAAGTCCAGGGCGCGCTGGTGCTCGTCACGGACTGATTAGAACCCGAAGCATTTTCGAAGATCACGAAGGTGCCAGCCGCCACATTCAAGTTCGCCGGGCTGAAGTTGCCCGCATTGATGCTGACGGTCGGGCTGACAAGATTGTCGACAACCACATAGTGCGCCTTGCCCGTGACGTGGTTAATCCCATCGTCTACAACAGCGTCTTGCATCTTGGCCCGGGCCACCCAAGTCCCAACTCCCATCGCAATTGACCCGACGGGATCGATCCCCGTGATGGTGGGTGACAGCGTGTCGACCGGACCGCTATTCAAGTAGACCTTATTCACCCAGTTGCTTGTTTGCCCCTCTCCCTGGGACGTGATCAGATCGTAGGTGCCATCGTTGTTGAGGTCCGCGAAGGTGCAGTCGAGGGTAGCGTCGCCAACGGTTTGGATCGCAGAGTGATCGCCACTGAAGACCATGCCACCATCGTTGCGCCAGAGACGTTCTTTGGTGCCCAGGGAGCCCACGAAGGAGTCAAGGTCTCCATCGTTGTCGTAGTCACACAGGGCAATCTCGTTGTCATCCTGGGAAAAAGCGAGTGCGGGTTGAGCCGTGAAGGACAGGGTGTCGTTGCCGCTCTCGACCAAGTTGTTCTTGATGGCGCCCTCACTGAAGCCCGAGAGTGAAACCATGAAGAGGTCGATGTCCGAGTCCCCGTCGAGGTCCCCCACTTCCGTCTCGTAGCAATTTACAGAACCGTTAGGGAGCGACGCGGAGGCGTCGGTGAAATTGGCGTTGCCATCGTTGAGCATCAAGTAGTGGTTTCCACCTGTATTCGCCGAGACACAGTAGCCGACGAAGTCCAGGTCCCAGTCATTGTCGACGTCCACAAGCTGCACATCCATCTGCGCTCTCTTGATCGGCGGGTTCCAGCCGGGGCCGGCCTTCTCCGTGAAGTTGCCGGCACCATCGTTGATGTACAAGTTGGGCCGGTCGCCGGTGCCAAATAGAAAGTTGTCGCCAACGTCGTTCAGGATCAGATCCAGGTCACCATCATTGTCCAAGTCGGCCAGCCCGGCGCCAGCCGAACTGAGCACCTCGCTCAATCCTCGGGTGTTGCCTTCTTCATCGAAAAAGCCCGGCAGGACCGTTCCCTTGTTGAGGTAGAGAAACGTCCGGTCGGTATTGAAAGCGTTGGCGAAGACGGCGTCTACGTACCCATCACCATTGATGTCACCGGTAGCGACACCCTTGGCGATCGAAACATGCGCGCCCAAACGCGCGAGGCTTTCTTCCGTGAAGGCCAAGCTGCCCGATTCGACTAGCTGATTGATCACCAACACGTTTTGCCGTTGGGGACCTGGACTGGTGTAACCATCACCTTCAGCGAAGAAGATGTCGAGGTCGCCATCATTGTCGACGTCGGCTGTTTCGAGCCCTTCGGTCCAACGCGGAGTACCGGGGATCATCCCCACTTGATACTGGAACTGCTGCGCCGTGGCGGCTGTAGAAAGAAGCGCTAGAGCGGCGGTGTAGTGGCCGAATGCGTGGATGAAGTTCATCGACATACAGATAGAGTCTTTTCGTTGGGCGCGCTGACAGGGGAATTGTGCGAGTGAACTTCGCCTTCGGGACCTAGCACGCCAGCGATCTAGATCCCGAACCTACTGCCGTGGGGTCGCCCCTCGGCCGTGGGTGTACCTATCCTAGAGCGCCCTTTCCGCTTGGGGAGGTTGTCTGTTCAGATTCCGCCGGCATCTTGATGTTCGCAGGTGCTTACCGACGCGTTCCTTACCGGGGAGCGGGTCCAGGCCCACTCCTAAGCTGGAGAAAAACTGCAATGTCCACCTGACTCCGGCTGCGACTCTTCTCCGCGCTGTCCGTCGCTCGCGTCAGGAACACGCGGCAGCAATTCCTTTACCGAGTCCACGCAATTCTGCCGACCTAACCGGACCAACATACGCGCGAACTCGTAGCCAGCCATTGTGTATTGCACGCGGAGTTTTAGCCGACCAATTACTTGGAGGTGAGGATGGCGAAAGTTGCACGGGCTAAACACCTGCCCGAACTCGTCGGAGATGTTCTGGGCAACTCAATGCCCTCCGTCACTTCAATCACTCTTGGTGAAGTTGACGAAGCTCTCCCCGTCGTATCGGTACACACCACCTGTGCATCCGAACCATAGGTTGCCACTGCGGTCCTCGCGGATGCTGGCGATATGTCCACCGCCCAATCCATCCTTCTTGGAGTAGAACTGAAAGCGCTCGCCGTCGTAACGGTAGGCGCCCCTGCCGATACCGGCCACTCCGAACCACATGTCTCCGGCGCTGTCCTCTAGGAGCCCCATGACTCGGCCCCACCCCATGGATTCCGAGAAGGTGTTGTTTCTTAGGAACGTAGTGAAGGATTCGCCGTCGTAACGGCTAACTCCACCGTCCGAGGTGCCGAACCAATAGTTCCCTTGTCCGTCTTGGAGAATGTTGCAGACACGGTCGCTGCACAACCCGTTGTCTTTGGCAGTGTAGACGACCATGGAAGTTCCGTCGTAGCTCACAGCGCCGGCGCCATCCGTTGCGAACCAGAGAACTCCTTCTTTGTCCTCGTAGATGAAATAGACCATCTTCGGGCCGAACTCAAAGCTCCCCTTCGCGCCCGAGACTGGTAGCGGAAAGGGACTAAAGGACGTTCCGTCATAACGAAAGACACCATCCATCGTGGCAATCCACACCTTGCCATGCCGGTCCATGATCACCTCCCAGACGTCGCGATGATTCCCTTCCTTCGTGAAGCCGTAGGTGACGGTCAAGTCCCCGTAATCGGTAAGAGTGGTGAACGACTCGCCGTCGTAGGTGCAGAGCCCGCCGCCCGTAGCGATCCAAAGGAGTCCGTCGCCATCCTCCAAAACACCTCGGATCATGTTGCTAGCGAGACCATCCGCAGTAGTAAAGGTGACGAACTCCGTGCCGTCGTAGCGGATGAGACCCTTAACCGTTGTTCTGAACCAGAGGTTGCCTTCGCTGTCTTCAAAAGGAGCGCTGGGGTACTGAGCAATTTGGACTGGGGAGTTGCCCGTATCCACCTTCTCATCCGCCATCCGCGAAGTGGAGCGCGCCGGCTCCTGAACCCTAGTCGCACCCACTCCTTCGTCCTCTACAGCAGTGCAAGCAAACGACGCAACAATGAGAGGCAAACTGATGATGGCGTGATGTAGGAGCATGGTTCGATGACGTTTCCTGGTTTGATGGGCAGCCGAGTTACGCGGGCCATTGCACATTGTTGGCGCGACGCTGAGAGCTCCCCGGTTTGCTGGTTGCGCGGCCGGCTCGGACGGCGCACCTCTCATGAATCTAGCTTTTCAGGGCCGAGATACCTTCTTGCGGTGTTCTAACGGCCCCGCCTCCGCTACCATGCGGCCCATACGCGCGCCCGTAGCTCAGCTGGATAGAGCATCCGCTTCCTAAGTGGAGGGTCGTGGGTTCGAATCCCGCCGGGCGTACCACTTTCACTCCCGCTAGCCGCGCCCTTCGGGCACCCAGGTAAGCGCGGGGAAAAGTAGCCCTTAGCTCTCCACCGCGCAGCTTCGAGCTGCGTGTTCCGCAATCTTCACCAAGTCCGCGCGGCTGGTGCCATCGCAGGCCAATTGGGAGATGCCGCGCATGGAGCCTACGATGAATTGTGCGAGGGTTTTGGGGCTGGAGCTGAGCTTTTCGCCTGCCTTGGAGTAGGCCTCGAAGCGCTTGCGAAGGAGGCTCACTATGCTGCCCTTGACCTCGCTTGTCATCGCGCAAGAGCTGGAGGATTCGGGGGCTCCCGTCCCGCCGGATTGAAAGATGGCGCAGCCCGAGGGTTTGCCTTTGGTGGTGTTGAGCTTGATCACTTCACGCATCAGTCGGCGTACGAATTCCACAGGCCCATCGCCCTTATCCGTTTCGATGACCTGTAGGGCAGGAGCGGCGTAGGTGGCCACGTAGCGATCGATAGCTTGACGGAAGAGGGCTTCTTTGCTGCCGAAGGTGTTGTAGATGCTTGAGGGGCCGACGCCGATCGCTTGGCTTAGGTCGGCGATCGATGTGCGGTCGTAGCCGCGTTCCCAAAAGAGGATCAGGGCGCGTTCGAGGGAGTCTTCTTTGGAAATAGATCTGGGTCTTGCCATAGTTTTGGAAAGGTTACTTCAAAATTCTCTGGGGCGCGCGAACTGCGGGCAGGTTTTTGGAGTGATCGATACGGAATGGGTAAAAAGCGGGCCTCTTAGGGTCTAGCAGGCGCTTGGCGGAGAGGCAGAGCGGCGCCAGGCAGGGGCTGACATCTCTGAATGTAGGAGCCGGCCCAAAGGTTTTGAAGGGATCCCTTCAGAAAGAGCTTGCAGGATAGCGAGCGCGGGCTATTGTGAATCGATCACTTCAAAACGGTTGAGCCGAAAAGCACTCGCCACCACTCAACCACACCGCGCGCCTTGACGGAGCGCACAACACGAACGGAACGAACACCATGCCTCTCACACTGACACTCACCGAAGACGTTCTCCCCACCAACACCTTTGACCAGGTCATCGAACGCCTGACGGACTCGATGCTCAAGTGGCACGAGCTGACCGGCAACACGGTCATGACTCCCAACGTCACGGCGAATATTCAAATCGTTCAAAAGGGCCACAGCTACTCCGGCGGTGTCCCCTTCCAAGGCGCTTGGGTCGAGTGGAAGGTTCCGTCCTTCGCTTTCGCCTCGCGCGAGATCCAACAGGGGTTCGGGCAGGACGCCGTGGACATCATCAACGAACTGTCCGGGGGCAAGCAGCCCAAGGACAACATCTACTTCAACGTTGTGCACACGGTGGACGGCTCTTGGAATCTCGACGGAAAAGCCATGAGCAATGAAGAGCTCGGCGCTGTGATCGCCACAGGCGCTCCCGTTGCGGAAATCAACTGAACACGCTTTCAACGAAACCAACAACTACACAACAACAAAGAGGACTAAGAAAATGGGACATCTACTTTTGATTCACGGCGCTTGGGGCGGAGCTTGGGAATTCCAGGAGACACTTGAGGGTCTGCGCAAGCAGGGCCATCAAGCCAGCGCTATCGACCTTCCCGGCCACGGCCAATTCGAAGCTCCTATAGCCGACGTCACGATGGACACGTACGTCCAAACAGTGATCGACGCGGCGGAAGCCCTCGAAGGCAATATTATTCTGGTCGGGCACTCGCTCGGTGGAGCGATCATCAGTCAAGTGGCTGAGAAGATCCCGCGCAAGATCGAGCGCCTTGTCTACGTCGCTGCAGTGCTTCCCAAGAATGGAGAAACACCGCTCGGATTGATGCAGGGCGACGAAGCCGGCGAGCTCTTGTCCAGACTCGAGTTCTCAGATGACCAAAGCTATGTGACGGTCGACCCGGAGACGGTAAAGCAAACCCTTTTGCACGATGTCCGGGAGCCGGAACGTCTCGAAGCTTTCCTCCCGCACTTCGCGATGAAGCAAGCCACTGAGCCGTTCATGTTCGCAGCTGAGTTGACGGACGAAGCCTTCGGTTCCGTTCCGAAGACTTATGTGCGCGCCTCGATTGACAGAGTTCTATCGCCCGCCTTGCAGGCCGTGATGGTGAAGAACTGGAAGGTTGACCGAGTCTTCACACTCGAGTCGGGCCACTTCCCCCTGATGTCGATCCCCGCTCGCTTGATTGACGTGCTCCACGAGTCAACGGGCGCTCCTGTCTCGCAAGCATGGGCATCCTAGGCACGCGCGCCTTTGCCTATTGAGCGGTAAAGGCGCGCGACCTTCGCGTCCAAGAAGGAGACAATCGCGCCAACAACGTGAGCTTGATCGCGTATTTTGAAGGTCCACCAAACCATGCATCTCCATCACAGCATCCTCACTTCGTCCTTGATAGCAGCACTGTCCGCCTGCACCCTCGCCCAAGGTTCGTCCTCAAACGGGGCACCATCTGCCGCCGATTCTCCACCAGGTCAGGTGGTCACAGAAATCGACCCGCGTATCTGGGTCATTCATCAAGGCCAGAGCGGCGACTACTGGTTCGGAAGCAACGGAAACGGCGTCTACGAATACGACGGCCAGCAGGTCACGCGCTACACCAAAGCTGACGGCCTGAGCGGCCATCAGGTACGCGATATCGAGGAAGACGCCGCAGGCAACATCCTCATCTCGACGACCAGCGGAGTCTCCAAGTTCGACGGCAAGAAGTTCACCACCCTCGAACTCGTCGATGCCTCGCCCTCCGAGTCTGGGTGGAAACTCGACCCCCATGATGTATGGATCGCCTTCTCTCCGGGCAACCACGGGCCCTGCCGCTACGACGGCGAAAAGCTCTACCAGCTAAACCTCTCAAAGAGCCCGGCCGAAGATGCGCACCGCGCTAAGTACCCCAATACCAGTTATTCTCCTTCAGGCGTTTACAGCATCTATAAGGACCGAAGGGGTCACTTGTGGTTCGGCACCGCGAGCGTGGGGCTTTGCCGTTACGACGGTCAGACGCTGAGTTGGATGTACGAGGAGCGGCTGACCACAACGCCCAATCGAGGGGCCTTCGGCATTCGTTCAATCTACGAGGACCGAGCGGGGAAATTCTGGGTCACCAATACACGGCAACGATTTCAGATCTCGCCCGAGGTTACTCTTCAAGATGGCTACAGCCTCATCAAGTACGAGAAGAAGGAGGGCTTGCCTGATGCCCAGTTGGACACGGACAAAAATTTTACCTACTACCCATCCATGACCGAGGACGACACCGGCGCCCTATGGATGGCGTGCGGAGGTGATGGCGTCTGGAAGTACGACGGTGAGCACGTCACGCGCTACAGCATCGGCGACGGCGCCTACGCGATCTCCATCCACCTCGACCAGGAAGGGAAGCTCTGGATCGGTACAACCGAGCATGGAATCTACACCTTCGAGGGCTCGAGTTTCGAACCCTTCAGCCCCAGCGAATCGGGCAAGTAGCAAGGGGCAAGGGGCTGGGACGGCAGGAGCGGTGGAGTGCCTAGCTCCTGGCCACCAGCGATGTAAGGGCGACGCAGCGTAGCCCTGACATATAGCCTTCCGCTAGATCACCGTCCTTGGGAACCAATGACGTACGACCGCAGGGCCCCATTCCTAAGCGAAGGATCGTGGGTTCGAATCCTGTCAGGCGCACCGGCGCTGCGCTCCCCCATTCAGCGCGCAGCGAGACGATGCCTAACTGCCTGATAGTTTCGAAGCAACGTTGGATATCGAGCCTGTCAGTGAGAAGTCTCCTGTTAACTCCAAGGGCTATTTCACAGACAGGCTCGGTATCGCGGCCTCAAGACGGCCCTTGCGCTGACCATCGCGAAGACGTTGCCGACTACAACTTCAAGCTCAAGGCGTGAAGTTAACCGAGTGCCCGTTCGAGGTGTTGAAAGTCGTGCTGCAGGGCCCGCTGCGATCGCGGTATCAAACTTGGAAGTTCTTGGTGTCACCATTCGACCAGTTTGCATTCGCGATTGCGCCCGGGCCCCAGGAGGCCTCTCCGTTACCGTCGGCGACCGAAACCTCGTGACGCGCGATGCCACCGGTGACGCATAGGATCCCGTCACCAAAGGCCGCGTTGTTCGTCGAATTGCCTGAGAATAGGAGGCAGGGCTTGTTCGCGGCCACCTGGCTGACGTGAAAGGCGATGTTTTTTCCGAGAACACTAGCGGTGCCCAAGCTGGTCAAGCGTGCACCGTCGCCCGTCCAATTCTTGCAGCCATCTCCGGTGGCAGCGTTGTTGCCACAGGGGCAGATGACCGTCGAACCGTCTCCGAAACAATACGAGCTTCCGGGGCCGGTGAGATCCACCCTGAATACACCTTTGGGTCCGCTAGCAAGGTTGCCTTTGAAGGTCACATAGCGACCGGACGGATCTAATTGGTAGCCGCCCTCATATCCGTAAATGGTCTGGAGGACTTGACCGTCGATCATCGTGACTCCCGCCTGGACGATTAAGGTTTGGTTGATCCAGAGGCCCTTTTCTAAGCCCGTGGCTGGGTCTCCCCAAGCGCCGTAGCAGAGGATGTTTCCGTTATCGGCGATGTCCACTGGCCCGATACCGAGGTCAGTGAAGGGCATTCCATTCATGCCGCTCAGAGTGTCGCCCTTTTGGACTACGACGCCCGAGTTGCTGACGATGATGTCGTTCGTAGAAGCGTCTCCGCTCAGACATCCGCTAATTACCCAGTCCCCGTGGTTGTTCAAGCCCACCTCAGGAGTTCCGTAGAACTCCCAGTTCCGACCTGCCACAGGTGATGGCGCGCCTTCCTCCGCGATCAATGCGCCGTCCAAATTGATGCCGGCGTGTTGGCCACCTGAGCAACTAAGGAGTTGCGCTACGTATAGTACTTCCCCAGCATCGTTGAAGCCGAAACTGCTCACCGGAGCGCCGAAGTAGCTGATGGGAATGCCACTCGAACCTGCGAGATCTCCGGTCTTGGCCACGACCGTCTCCGAGATCAAATTCCCCGCGCCGTCTGTCTTCGCGAGGATTAGAACCCCATCTGCCGCTGAGTGGATCGCCGGGTCGTCGACCGAAGCCGAAATCAAGATCGTCTCCGAAGCGTTGATCAGCGTTTCAAAGAACGCAACGTACGGCGTGCCCGGACTAAACCCCGGCGCGCCCACCAGATCGCCCGTCCCGAGGAGAGGCTGGGAATTCCAGTAGACGCCGAAGCTCAGCGGCTGGGTAAGTTCGTTGAAGTTGAAGTTGTGGCTGGTGTTACCGTTCGAGTTGAGCGGCATCGAATCAAATGTGACTATGGTCGCTCCCGCCGGCGAACTGAACGTCTGACCCTCGCGCAAGTAAACTGCACCATTGCGCAGAACGACCACGTCCTGTTCCGGGTCGCTGTGGTCGGTGCCTGCCAAGACAAGCCAATCGCCAGCGTCGTTGGTCTCTAACTTTAAGACATTGGTAACGGCGCCCACACCAGGAACGATGTCTCCCTCCAACACCAAGGTGGATCTCTCCTGAGCCAGAACGGGCGAGTCGTTGAGAAAGAAAGAAGCGACTAAAAGGGCGGCAGAGCAAAGAAGCTTCATGGCAAATACAGTCCAGTAAGGCGTATATGTACGCGAAAGAGGGTTGGAAGCGGTATCTATGACCCTCTAGCTCTGGGACAGATGAGAGGTACAGAAGATATCAAGGGTAGCGCGCCGTACTCCCCGATGCACCACGGGCGAGGCGCTGTCGCGAATACCAGACAGCGGCGCGCTACTCCATCCATTCCACGCAAGCGCTCATCTCATTCCGCATTTTCCTCGCGTCGAGATGACACGGAGCGCCGTGGCCGGGAAGCACATGCTCGAAGTCATACAGTGCTAACCTGCGCATGGACTCGATCTGCGTCTCCCAGTCGAACCAACAGGCGTTTCGGAATGCGATCAGATGATTAAGCTCGGGACTCCAAGCCAAGTGATCGCCACTGAACAGATACTTTTCACCGTAGAGTAAACACGCAGAACCGCGAGTGTGTCCTGGGACGGGGATCATGAGGAGATCGTTCGCGAGCTGAACTGGTTCGATTCTTCCGGGCTGTTGTTCAATAGTGTTTGTCGAAGCGCTCACGTCGTCTGCGTGTAGGACGCGAGTGCAGCCAAAGTGCTTTGCGAACTTCTCGTGTTCGGCGACGTCGTCGCGGTGCGTGAAGAATATGAGGTCGATCCCGCCCAGTTCTTCGAAGCGTTTGACCAGGGGACCGGAAAAGCGCGGGGAGTCGACAAGCACATTGCCTTCGGGTCGGACGATGAAGTAGCTCGCTGCGCCAAAGCTGTCAGGGTGGTGGTAACCGCAATGGTAGACGTTGTCTTCGATGAGGTCAGGGAATCCGGCAGCGACGGATTTCACGTGGCTCGGTTGCTCTGTACCGATCGACGCGGTGGGACAAGCCACAAGAGCCTTCAACGCGCGAAGGGTTTGCGTTTCGTTTTCTGGTTGGTTGTGTATGCGGGACTTCTCCCCCACCCGATCGAAACTCTCCGGCGCCATCCAACGACAAGTGCCGCAATCGATGCAAGTCGAATCGACATAGAAATCGCCATTGGCGTTGGTGGCTAGGCGTTTTGAAAGAGAGGCCATGGTGGTAACAAGTGGCGAGGAGTAACCGGACGGACTCGTTATTGAACGAAGGGCGTGAGTCACTTCGTTCCTTTTAGCGCGCCTTCAATTACATCTTACAGCTAATCAGGCTTTGCGAATCGTCGGCTATTCGAATCTGTGGACGCGTGCAATTCCACGACCGACCGAGAGATGGGTTCAGCGTGTCGAGTCGCCACGCACATCCCTCAAGGCTGCGCCCGTATCGCGGAAGCACTCACCACTCTCCAACAAAAGACAGAGGAGACCAACGCCCTGGCAAGTCCTGATCAATACACGAGCCAAGCGTTCGGGAGATGCGACGGGGCGCGCTTTGGAGAGAGGGAACTAGGCCAAGAAGCTCGGAGCCCTGGATTGGGCAGGGAACACAGTTCGTGAGACGGTCACACATAAGCTCAATTCTATTGTGGGATTGCATCCTTCATTTCGGCCGCCTGATACCCAGCGGGTTAGCCTACTCGCATGATTCTCATGCTCCGATTCCTGCTGCTCCTTGC
>JBLIOI010000050.1:0-31552 GCA_047639675.1 Planctomycetota bacterium
AGTGACTGACGCCGTACGCAGGCGTACGCCCGCGAAGCTCAAACGCTAGCGACGTATTTCGTGAAGTCGGCCTTGTTCGCGATGACTGCCGCCTGCAATGCTGCCATTGCCTCCGGGGCGCCCTCGCCTTTTTCCAGCGCGGACTTGTAAGCGCGGTGCGCCTCGATCACAGGACCACAGTTGCCGTCGAGAATGAAGGAAACGACGAGACCGGCTTCGTTGATCAGGCGACCAGAGGCGGGGATCGTTTCGAGGCTCAGGTTGAAGGCGAAGATGGTTTCGAGGGAATCGAGTTCACCGCCTTTCAGCAGGTTCTCAATCGACCAAGCGCGGGGCCACATCGGATCCTCAGCATCCTTGTCCTTGTAGTAGCGCTCGACGTAAGCGGCGCCACCGTAGTAAAGCCAGCGCGGGACAGGCTTCTCGGACCAGAAGGTGCCCTGGTCGGGAAGGCTTTGCGTGCTGATCGCGGTTCCGAGGGTTTTCAAGCTCGGGGCGATGGCTTCCGCGTAGGCGATGCCGGTAGCGTGGCGAACGGAGTGCTTACCGAAAGGCGCCACACTCTCGTCAGTGGCATCCCAGTACGCAACACCCGTGCCCAGGAAGCGCGGCGGTGTGGAGGACATGTCCACCCAAGAGTCAGCGAAGTAAGCGTGGTGCAGGGAGGAGAAACCCGAGCTCTCACTCGGTTGGAATTTCCCCTGTTCGCCGGCCGCGAACAGATTGAACTGCTCGATGTTCTTGAAGACGACGACGGTCGGACGAGTTGTGGGTTGCAAGCCGTAGAGGCGCACCAAGTCAGGGAAGCACAGATCCGCGTGCCAGCGAGCCCAAAGAAGTGTGTCCATGGAACAGGTCGCAAGCAGGTCAAAGCGTTCGCCTTGCGCTTGCCACCACGTGCCTACGTTAGAGTGATAGGCATTCGCGGTCTCCGTGTCGACCCACTCCTCACCGCACTTCCAAAGCCCTTCTTGCCACTTGCCTAATTCATCCTTGCTGACCCATGTCGAGTCCTCTTTGCGCAGCTCGCGGCCTTCGCCAAGCATTGCCCTTTCGTGTTCTGCAACACGAATGTAGTACGGGTCGACCCAGCCGCCAGCCTCGCTCTTAGCCCAACCCATCTTCATGAAGTTGACGTCGACCTCGGGAACCCACTCGTCGCCGTACTTGGACAAGCCCTGCTCGGCCATGCGCTTGGTCTCCTCGCGCTTGTACTTAGACATGGCCGAATAGGACTCGAACCACTTATTGTCGTAGCGCGGGTGACGCAGGCCCTTGTGAGCTGGCTCGTTCTCGGGGTCGAGTTCCACGACGCGCTTGAAGGCCGCCTTCGACGCGGCAGTCTTCTTGTCGGCTTTCCACGTTTTGGCGAGCTCGAGCAGCTTGGCCACGTCCTCGCCGGCGGCCGTGATTTCCTTCTCGGAATCGACGTCCTGGACAACGATAAGAGCGGGAAGGGTCGGTGCGAGAGGGGCCGGAGCGCTCGGAGCCGCGAGGCAAGTGAGCAGGACGCTTGTGATCATGATTGAGGTCTGGAGTCGAAAGGTCTCGTGAATGCCCCGGGTGCGAACCTGGGCCAAATCTATTTTGACAGCGACAGGGATGGGAGAGCAACTCTTGCGCTGGACAGATTAGACCGTATCCGCCCCTGCCTCCAGGTTATGGGTCTTGTGTTGCACCGGCAACACGCCATCAGGCGCTCGGAGCGGACACAATACGTAAAAAGCCCCGCCCCGCCTGCCAACAAGTGGCGGACGGGGCGGGGCATTTCTGCAGGCTGGGATTGCTGAGCTAGCTCAGCGGCCCGGCTTATTAAAGGCGTCGAAGGGATCCGAGCTGCCAGCCGTTGCTGCCGGAGCCTCTCCGGGGAGGGCTGCGGGCGGTTCCGGCTGGGCGGGGGCCAAGGCGGCTGGAGCACTGTTGCCAATCTTCGTGAGATCGACCGTAATGCCCTGGTTTTGCATGAGCGTTGTAAAGCCGGATTTGTCGACCGCTTTGACGTAAGCCTCTTCGGGCTCAATCAAACCTTCGGAGACGAACTGGGCCAGCGAATCATTCATCAGACGCATTCCAAGCTTTCCACCGGTTTGCATGGCATTGACGATTTGGTGCGTCTTGCCTTCGCGAATCTGTGAGGAGACCGCCGCATTGCAAAGCATGATTTCGAGTGCAGCCAAACGACCGCCACCCTTCTTCTTGCAAAGCGTTTGCGCAACGACACCCTTGAGCGAGCTCGCCAGCATCGTGCGAATCTGCGACTGACGGTTAGCGGGAAATTGATCGATGATTCGATCAACAGTCGAGGGCGCCGTGGTCGTGTGCAAGGTGCCGAAGACCAAGTGTCCCGTCTCCGCCGTCTCGATGGCGATCTCGATCGTTTCGAGGTCGCGCATCTCACCTACCAGAATGATGTCCGGGTCTTCGCGTAGGGCGGCGCGCAGGGCGTGCTTGAAGCCTTGCGTGTGCTTGCCGACTTCGCGTTGGTTCAGCAAACAGCGCTGATCCTTGTGCATGAATTCGATCGGGTCCTCAATCGTGATGATGTGGTCCGAACGATTCTTATTGATGTGGTCCACCATTGCCGCCAGCGTCGTCGACTTACCACTACCCGTCGGTCCGGTCACCACGACCAACCCCTTGGACAAGTAGCAAAGGTCGAGAATCGATTGAGGCAGATTGAGCTGCTCGGCGGTCAAGATCTCCGCCGGGATTAAGCGGAAGACTGCCCCGGGACCGCGGTAGTCCATGAAGTAGTTGCAGCGAAACCGAGCCAAACCTTCAATTTCGTAAGCGAAGTCCGTGTCGCCACACTCCTCGAATTCAGTCTTGTTGTCCTCGGGAATGATCTCGTAGAGGATCTGACGCATTTGCTCCGGGGAGAGCTCAGCACAGTCCTCGATAGAGATCATGTCTCCGTCAAGCCGGAACATGGGCTTGCGCCCCGAAGTCATGTGCAGGTCAGAGGCCCCTTGCTCGGCCATTCTAGTGAAAAGCGCGTCGATCCAAGCCATGGTGAAAAGCTTCGTGTTCTGGTTTGCGTGCAAAAAGGAAGAAGTTCCTTCCTAGTTCGACACAACCAGACCATGGCCCAAGCTCGGCACGTTAATTAGGCGAACGGATCTCGCCTCAGGGACAGAAGGTCACGCTAAGGCCATCTGTCAGGTTAAAACCAGCCCCAGCGCCGGTGGAATCGCGGTACCAGAGTTGGAAGTTGTAGGTATCTCCGGTTTCAAAGGAGCCCGGCGCTGGGGCCGCAATCGCGTTGGCATCGAGGGAGAAGCTCGCCGCTCCGCTCGGAGTAGTCATGATCGGCGGGCCCAAGCGGAAGACTCCCTCGCCGGCCAGCGAGCCCACACAACGGACGCCATTGCCAAACGGCGAAGCGACTTGGTCGCCACCATAGAAGAAGATCGCAGGCTTGAGAGCCGGCGCGCCCATCGCCGTCAGCTCGAAGGTATTTGTACTGACGTTCGGGCTTCCCATCCAACCAATCGTTGCGCCTGAGCCAACAGAGTTAGGAGAAGTCGTGCAGTAAGTTTGCGGAGCGCTGCAAGAGATAATGCTCAAGTCGTTGTTGCTACGATCGAGGTAATCCTGAGTCATGCCCGGGTTGTCCTGAATGATTCGCACGCGAACTTGGTCTGAAACGTTGTCCGGAACGATCCAGTCGTAGAAATGCACTGAACCACCAGCTGTTGATCCGGGCGGCAAACCGATCGCGATGTCAATCCACGGTCCATCGTTGCCCGTTACCGAGTAAGACAAGTCCCAACCAATTTGACCGTGGGGAATCAGAACACTCCAATCAACGCGCACAGTCTGTCCAACCGTGTAGACCTCACCGCCGGTCGGACTTTCCAACTGAACGTGAGCGGAAGCGACGGATGCAAGCAGGCAGGTAATGCTGCTGAATCGCAATGCGGAGGACACGGCGAAAGACGAAAGCTTGAACATGAGGAAATCCATGGAGCGGAGGGATTGGAGGTCGACCTCATCTTCACCTCATTCCAGAAAGAGCGCAACGGTCGGAGTCAGCCTCATGTTAATCGTTAGAGCTCCGTGACCTCTCTGTGACTATTTGCGGCTTGGTGTCCGCGAGGCCGGAAGACGGCGGTACCGCCGTCTTCCGGCCAGCCTATGCGCGCCTTGCGTAAGCGGTGATGATCGCTTCTAGCTCCTTGGTGGCTCGCCGGAAGAAATGATCGATGCCTTCGAGCTCTTCAAACTCAAAACAATCCGGTAACTCGGGGTACTCAGCACGCAAGTCGCGCAGCGTTCCGTACTCATCGTCCGTACCCCAAACAAAGAGTGCTGGACGCTCCAATGTATCGACTCCTTCGAGCGGATAAGCGCGGACAGGAAAGCCAACCAAGATCAATCGCTCAATCGATGCGTCGCGTTTCGCAAGCCCGAAGACCGTTCGCGAGCCGAAGGAAAACCCCGCCGCCCAGATCTGCACGTTCGGAAACTTCGCAGCCAGCCAATCGATTGCCGCGCGCGCATCATCCTCTTCGCCTCCGTTGCCGTCATACTCGCCATCACTTTTGCCGACGCCACGGAAGTTGATGCGCAAACAAGCAACGCCAGCTTCCTGAAGTCCGCGGGCAATCTTGAAAGTCACCGTGGAATTCATATTGCCCTGGTGCGCCGGATGCGGATGGCAAACAACGGCAATCGCGCGTGGAGCCTCGCCTTCCGCCAAGCCACGGGGCTCATGGAATAGGGCTTCAAGTTGGCCGAGAGGCCCGGGGATTGAGTCAATCATGGGGTGAATCTACTGACCTCCGACTTGAAAGCCCACAGATCGAAATCCATAGGTACACTCGCCCTCCGTGTCTCAGTGTTCTGGGGGCGCAGATCCCTCCCCGCGAAGCATTTCATTTCTTGGTCCCCATGCTGCCCTTCGTCCTCACTTGCATTTTGTCCTTGGTCCCGACAAATCTCGATCGAGACGTGGCCAAGCCGTCGCAGAAATTGGTCGACACGGCGGTCAAGAGCTTGGCCGCTGCCTACAAGAAGGATAGCCCGGAGATGCTTGTTCAAGCGATTGCAGATTCCGGGCGAATTGCAGATCCAAGTGTAATCCGGGCCACATCCCGTGCACTGCGCGACAAGAATGAGAGCGTTCAATTCGCAGCGATCGAAGCCTTGCGCTTCAACCCTCATCGCAGCGCCCTATCTTTTCTGCACATGGAGTTCGTACGTGCAGGGAAGTCGTCCGAGGAAACCGCCGTGCTGATTCGCGGTGTTTGCCAGAAGGGCCAGGTAGGTTCATTGCCCTTATTTGCCTTGGACAGGGTTGACACTGGTTCACGAGAAACGGCTAGCGCATGGATCCTGGGATTGGGACGATTGCGTCACCGCGATTCGGCGGAAGCTTTGATCTCCTTGATGCGCGCTTTGCCAGCATCGCGACGAGTTGTGCACATGGATGAGTTCCGAACTTCCTTGCTGCTACTCACAGGTAACGATCACGGAACAGATTCCGCCGCGTGGATTCGTTGGTGGAGTGAGAATGGCGACACCCTTGCCGTCTCGACTGAGCTGCCGAGCGCGCCGGGAATGATGAAACAGGAGTGGTGCGATTACTGGAGCATCACAACGGAGGGCCCGCGACCGGAGCAATACGACTTGGGCCCCCTGCCGGAACTAGAGGTCGTCGAGAAAGCCCCCGCGAAGAAGGCTCGCAAAGATAAACGCGCTGCGCCGAATGGAAAGGCGGGTGGCAAGAACAAGGCGGAGGGCAAAGACAAAACCCGAGCTGGAGCTAAGCCGCCCCGGAAGCAGGAGTCGGGTCCCGGAAAGAAAGCCAAGGGTGAGGGCGGATCTGACGCCGCGCCAAAGAAGAAAGCTGGTGCGACGAAGGGCGCTCCAAACACTGGCAAGGCCGGAGCCAAACCGAAAGGGAAGAAGGGAGCCGGCAAACAGGGCTGAGCTATCGAGGAGAGGCCCTAGTCTTTGCGTGTAAAGGGGTGACTCAACCTGCAGCCGACCGTCTGTAGGGTGTGAATACCAAACTCGACCTTCTCCGCCTGGAGAATAGCAGCCCCTCGTTTCCGCCCGCGCTCCTACATATCGATGCCCCGCCCGAATCCCTTTGGGCTCGGGGACGACTTGAACTGGCCGTAGATCAAGTGCCGCGCGTCGCCATCGTCGGCACCCGCGCACCGACCCCCTACGGCGAAGCCCAGGCTCAGAGGTTTGGTCGCGCTCTGGCGCAAGCGGGGATCATCGTCGTCAGCGGGCTGGCTCGAGGTGTTGATCAAGCCGCTCACAGCGCCGTGCTCGACGCAGACGGCGACACGATCGCCGTCCTCGGCAGCGGGCTCGATCGCCCCTGGCCCAATGTGCCCCTCGTGGGCAGGATCGCCTCCAAAGGCCTATTACTCTCGGAGTTCGAGCCTCAGATGCCTCCGCGGCCGCACCACTTCCCCCTGCGCAATCGAATCATTTCGGGACTCTGCGACGGACTGATCGTAATCGAAGCGGCAGCGGCCTCGGGTTCGTTGATCTCAGCTCAATGGGCCCTCGACCAGGGGCGAGAAGTTTTCGCCCTCCCGGGCCGCGTCGATCACCCGATGAGCGCTGGCTGTCACAAGCTCCTACGGGAGGGCGCAGCGCTCGTGGAGAGTCCCCAAGAACTGCTCGATCTGCTCTACGGTGACCTGCGCCCGAGGCGGCTCACGGAATCAGCAGCGCTCCAACTTACGCCTCTCGAGGAGGCCTTGCGGGGCGAAACCTTGAGCCCCGACGAACTCGCAGAAAGCCTGCAACTCACGGTCCCCGAAGTCTTGGTGCAAGTGGTCACGCTCGAGCTTGACGGGCGAATTGCCCGCGCCCCAGGAGGGCTATACCGATTGTGCAGCCTCGACTGATGCCTCCCAATCCTTGCTCAAGCGGCTCTTGCCGCTGACCGCTAGCTAACCGCCGCGAAAGTGTGCTCAAAGATCAGGAGCACGCCGGTCAATACTCCGCAGCCGACGATGAAGACTAAGAAACGCTGAGGAAAGCTGTGCAAGGCCTTATTGTCGTCCTGCTCCGTGAAGAACGCGCCGATCAAAACGATCCCGGCCGACAGCAGCCCGAACAAGACGAGATGAATACCGATGTCATTCATGCGGTTTGCCCTTCCGTGCTCGCACCGTTCTTTGCTTCCGGCTCTTTGGCGTCACCCTCGTGAGCAGAGAACCACTTGCCCTCGGCCCAACCGTAAACATCCAGCATCACCATGATGTTGAGGAGTCCAGCAACCGCCGCGATCACCAATCCCGCTTCCGCGTAGGGAATTATGTGCGTGAGCTCTTTCGCCCCCCAAACAGCCTGCATCAAGATCGCGGGCAAGCCGCCCATCAATTGCCCGCCCCAATAGTAGTAGTGACGCTCACGGCTGAGGTTTGAGCCGTCCGCGATCAACGTGCCGAGGACCATCAAACCCACGATCGTGACGAAGACTAGCAAGCCGCGCGCCCTACGACCCTGGAAGACATGGCCGAGCCCGGGGATCAGCCATGTGAGCAAGACCGGCAGCGCAGGGCTTTTGATCCCTGAGTGGGCATACTTGGGCAGACGGGCTTCGAAGTGCGCGTGGCACATCACGCACACATTCATGATCCCAGAGACCGCTGTGAGCGACGAACCGAGAACAACCGTAGAGGGGAAGACTCGCGGTTCCCCTAATCCGAACCCGTAGCTCCGAATCTGGTAGATCAAGCCACCCAGGTTGCCGAATTCCGGCGCGAGCGCCGGTGCCAGCATGGTGCGCAATTCCGCCTGCAGGAATTCGAACCCCATACCATCGGAGAGTTTAAGCCCGAGAAGAAACAAGCCCTCCACGATCACAAAGGCCAATAGGGCAAAGCCCGTGCGCCCAATGTACAGGTGCCCTGCACCTGGAATGAACAGGGTCAAGAGAGTCGCAACGGTGGGGTCGCCGCTGGGCAGCGTGGACGCGCGCTGTGTGGGAAAGGTCGTCATAGGGCGGAATAGTGTACTGGCGATACGCCCCTGTCGAGATCGCGCTAGCTTCTCTATGTCGAAATGTTGGAGAAGCCCGATAGACTCGGCACCCATGAGCACTGATCCCTTCCGCTTGAATCTCCAAGTCCGTTACGGCGAAACGGACCAAATGGGAGTCGTCCACCACGCGAATTACCTGGCCTACTTCGAGGAGGGAAGGACGCAAATGATGGCGCACCTTGGCTGCTCTTACGCGGGCCTCGAGCGTGAGGGGATCGGGCTCCCGGTGCGCAATATCGAGTTACGCTATCGCGCTCCAGCCCATTACGAGGAGATTCTCGTCGTGGAGACTCTAGTTCTAGGGATGCGGGCGGCTTCGATTTCCTTTGGCTACAGGATTCTACGCGTGTCGGACGGCGAGTTACTTGTCACCGGGAAGAGCGAACTGGCCTGCATTACCCTTGGCGCCGAGCGCAAGGTCGTGCCCCTGCCGGACTCCCTGCGTGAGCTGTTGGAGCCGTATTTGGTCAAGGAGTAGCCAATCCTCGATCAGAATGGATGAGTCGAGCGAACCGCCTCAGGCGGGCTCGTCTTCCATTCCACTGCTCCTGAGCAGACGGCTAGGCCCTTTGCTGGCCACGAGCTGCGGGCCCTTTGCCGAGACTTCGGTGCCCGTTGATTCGGAGCTCTCCAACCCCAAATCCTCAAGAGAACCGCCCTCACCGGGTAGGCAGGGGGGCAAGCACTCCAAAAGGCGGTCGCGGCAGGTCGGACAGACTTGACCCCCCGGGAGGCAGTTCAAGCGCGGAAAATCCTCGCCCGCAGGCTGGCCGCAGGTGAAACACACTGACTCATTGGAATCGCTCATGGGTCCATCTTCGGCGTTTCCGGGGGGCTGCTTGAGCCAGGAGCCCAACCCTGGCTGAATTCCCTCCAGGAGAGGCCCTGGGTGCGCCGAAAGGGGGGCCAAGGTACAAATCTTCCGTGAACGGGAGATTTCTAGAGACTCGGCTGGTCGAAAGGCCACAAACGGACTATTCTGTATCCGTCGCTGCTGCCTTCGGGTCGCGGTAACGCCCCCTATCTGGGCTGCAATCGCAGCCTTTCCTTTTGATTCCAATTAGCACTGATTTGGTGCTACTTACGCTTCCACACCCGGATGCTCCAACTCACGAAACGTACCGAATACGGCCTGATTGCCCTCGTTCACATGGTGGACAGAGGCGGTGAGTTCGTAAGTGCGCGTGAGATTTCGGACGCCTATCCGATTCCGCGCCGCTTGTTGGCTGAGGTTCTGAAAGACCTCTCCCGCAACGGCTTGGTGGATTCCCAGCGTGGAGCGACCGGCGGCTATGCGCTGGCACGCACACCAGAGGAAATCACAGTTGGAGCCGTGGTCAGCGCCCTGGAAGGCGCCCCCACCTTGGCTAGCTGTGAAACCATCCCCAATAATGAACGGAACGGCGCAGCGGCTTCCAAGCCCTGCGATGTGGAATCCGTTTGCCCAATCCGTTCGCCGCTTCACCGCATTCGCGAAGGCATTTGGAATCAAATGGAACACACCTCCCTGCGCTCCTTAGTCGAACCGGCTCCGATAGCAATCGGCGCCGTAGGCAACAAGTAAACGGCTCACGATGAACCTCCCGATTTATCTCGACTACCAGGCGACAACACCGCTCGACAAGCGCGTGCTCGACGCCATGATCCCCTACTTCACTGAGAAGTTCGGCAACGCTGCAAGCCGCAGCCATCCTTTTGGTTGGGCGGCTGAAGAAGCCGTGACCAAATCGCGCAAGCAGATCGCCAAACTGATCGGCGCGACGCCCAAGGAAATCATCTTCACTTCGGGATCGACCGAAGGCATCAACTTGACGCTAAAGGGCGCGGTTGAGATGTACCCAACGCGCGGCAAGCACATCATTACGAGCCTGGTCGAGCACAAGGCCGTGCTCGATGTTTGCAAGCACTTGGAACGCCAAGGTTGCGAAGTGACCTACCTGAAACCCGACAAAACCGGTCGCGTTAGCGTCGAGCAAGTGGCAGAAGCCATACGCGAAGACACTTTGATGGTGGCTCTTCTGTGGGCCAGCAACGAAATCGGTACAGTCAATCCGATGCGCGAGATCGGCGCCTTGTGTCACGAGAAGAAGGTCCTGTTCTTCGCCGACGCAACGCAAGCCATCGGCAAGCTTCCGGTTGATGTGGAACTCGACAACATCGACGTTCTATGTCTCTCCGGTCACAAGATCTACGGTCCGAAAGGCGTCGGCTGCCTCTACGTGCGTCGCAAGAATCCCCGTGTGCGCTTAGCAGCGCAAATAGACGGAGGAGGTCACGAACGCGGCATGCGCTCGGGCACGCTCAACGTTCCCAGTATCGTCGGACTCGGCGAGGCCTGTGAAATCTGCCAAACAGATTTCGAAAAAGACCTAGCCCACGCCCAAGGCCTGCGCGATCGCTTTGAAGCCAAGATCTTTGAAGAACTCGATTACGTCTTCCTCAACGGCGACAAGGAACACCGCCTGCCGCACGCCACGAACATCTCCTTTGCGTACGTCGAAGGCGAATCAATGATCATGGGCATCAAAGACCTGGCGGTTTCCTCCGGGTCGGCTTGCACCTCGGCCAGTCTCGAGCCCAGCCACGTCCTGCGCGCCTGCGACGTGGGCGATGAACTCGCTCACTCGTCGATCCGCTTCAGCTTCGGACGAGAGTCCACTGAAGAAGAAGTCGATTTCGCTGCGAATCAGGTCATCGAGGCCGTAAGACGCCTACGCGACCTGTCACCCCTCTATGAAATGGCTCTCGAAGGCATCGACATCAGCGCCATCGATTGGGCCGGCCACTAAAATTCACAAACCCGTTCAACCCTCCAAAGCACTAAGATATCAGTCATGGCATACAGCGATAAAGTACTAGACCACTACAACCAGCCGCGTAACGTCGGCTCACTCGATAAGTCCTCCACGAGCGTCGGCACCGGCGTCGTCGGCGCACCCGAGTGTGGCGATGTGATGAAGCTTCAGATCCAAGTCGAAGGCGATGTGATTGTCGACGCCAAGTTCAAAACCTTCGGTTGCGGCTCAGCGATTGCCAGCTCATCACTCGCCACCGAGTGGATCAAAGGCAAAACTCTCGACGAAGCCTTCTCCATCCAAAACACACAGATCGTCGAGGAGCTCTCGCTTCCGCCGGTCAAAATTCACTGCTCCGTCCTAGCCGAAGACGCCATCAAGTCAGCCGTCGCCGACTTCAAGTCAAAGCAAGCCAACAACTAAGAGAGAGGCTGTCATGATCACTATCACCAACCGCGCACGCCAAGAAGTGCGCCGCATTATCTCCGAGCAAGAGCTTACCGACAGCACCGCCCTACGCGTCGGCGTCAAAGGTGGCGGCTGCTCGGGCTTCAGCTATACCCTCGGCTTCGACGATCAAGTCGCCGAGCTGGATCAGATCAATACTATTGACGATGTCAAAGTCGTCTGCGATCCGAAAAGCTTTCTGTACCTGAATGGCACGCAGATCGACTTCGAAGAAAGCCTGATGGGGCGTGGCTTCAAGTTCGGTAACCCGAACGCGGATAACAGTTGCGGTTGCGGAGAGTCCTTCTCCGTCTAAGGCTGACGGCAAGCTACGCATCGGATCAAGAACTATGAAGCTCTGCCCCGCATGTGAACTTCCGCTCACGACGCCGCTGGTCTGCACCAACTGCAATGCGTTCCAAACGGTGGACGCTGCGCAGAACCCCTTCAACGTGCTCGGACTTGAGCCGAGTTGGGCCGTGGACCCAAAGCAACTGAAGCGCAACCTACTGCGCTTTTCGCGCTTTGTGCACCCAGACTTCTTTGCCTCCGAGGAAGAAGAAGTTCGCGAGAATGCAGAGCGCGCCAGCGCGGCACTCAACTCCGCCTACGAAATCCTCCACAACGATCTGGCGCGCGCCGACTGGCTAGTCAATTCACTAGGCGGCCCAATGGAGTCCGAGGATCGCGAAATGCCGCAAGCATTCTTGATGCAAGTTATGGAGTGGAGCGAAATCCTCGAAGACGCCAAGAGCGCAACGCCCGACTCCCCGGAGTGGAAAGCCACTCAACCGCTGGCTGACGAATTGCACTCGGAACGCGCGAAACGTCTGCAAGCCATCGGTACACTGCTGGCACCGCTGCCCGAAGAGGCCTCCGACACGCTGGCTACAGCACGTCGCGAGATCAATGCCATCCGATACATCGACCGAGCGCGGAAAGAGTTGAAGAGTCTTCAACTGACCGCGGCGCTTGGCGGCCCAAACTAATTCCCCACAACCCTTTTGCCTGAGCGGAGAGCTCTGGCGCCCTTGTCCGTCCCCATGGGGTATATAGAACTCAACGTCCTCAATAACGACCTGTCGCCGCAAGTGATGGGAATCGATCTCGGAACCACTAACTCGCTAGCCGCGACTTGGATTGATGGACACCCAGTTGTCATCAAGCCCGAGCATTCCGCCGGCGGATCAGTCCCGTCAGTGATTCATATCGCTGAAGATGGAACCGCAATCGTCGGACAGAAAGCCCTCGATCAAGCCACAGTCGATCCACGCCATACGATCTTTTCGATCAAGCGCATGATGGGTCGGGGATTGAGCGACATTACTGAAGAGCTCGCAGCCTTCCCCTTTCCGATATCGGAAGATGAAAAGGGGCTGCTCAAAATTGACGCTCACGGTCGCCAGTACACGCCCCAAGAGTTGTCGTCTTTGATTCTGACGCGCGTGCACGACCTCGCCAGTCAGTCTATGGGCGGCCAAGCAATTCAGCGCGCAGTCATCACGGTACCGGCTTACTTCGACGACACGCAGCGCCAGGCGACGCGTGACGCGGCGCGCCTCGCGGGGATCGACGTGATGCGCATCATCAACGAGCCGACAGCGGCCAGTTTGGCCTACGGCCTGGATCAGACGAGCGCCGGCAACATCGCCGTCTACGACTTGGGCGGCGGAACCTTTGACATCTCGATCTTGTCGATCGAGGAAGGCGTCTTCCAGGTACTCTCCACCAACGGCGACACGCACTTGGGTGGGGACGACTTTGATCGGATCTTGGCCAAGCTTGTGCTCGACAAGGTAGCTGTGGAGATCAGCGCGGAGGAACTCGCGGATCCCGCCTTGCAGCAAGCGGCGCGCCTCGCCGCTGAAAAATGCAAGGTCATGCTATCCAAGCACCCTGAAGCAGAACTGCATCTGGTTCTGCCCGACAGCGGCGTCAACGTGCGCCGCAATGTCACACGCGAAGAGTTCAATGAACTCGTTCAGCCGCTCATCGAACGCACCCTCGACTGTTGCCGCCAAGCTCTCGCAGATGCGGAGCTTGAAATCGGAGGCGTCGCTGAAGTGGTGCTCGTTGGCGGATCGACGCGCATGCCCCTGGTACGTGACGCAGTCGAAACCTTCTTCGGCCGCTTGCCGCATACGGAACTCAACCCGGACGAAGTGGTTGCCTTGGGCGCCGCGATTCAGGCACACATTCTGGCTGGCGGTAGTCGCGACCTCCTGTTGATGGACGTCACGCCCCTCTCCCTCGGGCTCGAAACCATGGGTGGCGCGATCTCTAAGATCATCATGCGCAACTCGACGATCCCCTGCTCGGCTACGGAAGGCTTCACGACCTACGCGGACAACCAAACGGGCATCGACTTTCACATCTTGCAGGGCGAACGCGAACTCGCAGAAGATTGCCGCAGCCTGGGCCGCTTCAAGCTCAGCGGAATCCCGCCGATGCCTGCCGGCATGGCTCGCGTTGCCGTGCGCTTCCACGTGGACGCCGATGGCCTTCTGGTCGTCACGGCCCGCGAAGATTCGACCGGCGCCAAGTCCAGCATCGAAGTCAAGCCCAAGCACGGATTGACCGACGAAGAGGTCGAGACGATGCTGTCGGATTCCTTGACCTATGCCCGCGAAGACTTTGAAGCTGGACGCAACGCAGGGCTCGTCACCGAGATCGGCACGATGATTCACGCCACAGAGAAAACCTTGCCCAACGCAGAAGGCGGCTTGGACTTGGAAACCATCGAGGACATCCGCGATGCGATTACGGCCGCAAAGGCTGCAACGGCGCAAACGTCGCTCGACGGTAAAGCTTTGCAAGCCGCGCGTGATCTGCTCGAACAAGCCACCATGCCACTCGCCTCCTTCTTGATGGACAACGTTGCGAAGACCGCGCTTTCAGGCAAGAGCTTGAAAGACGTTTAGGTCTTCTGCAGCTGCGCTACTCGAACCACTGGAACTCGCCGCCGGTGGCTTCGGCGATTTTCTCTAGCTGAGAGCGATCCCACTCGCTGTCCGAGTAGGCGACCGTGTGGAAGACGACCTTGTGGAAGCGGTTCAACTCCTTCAGTTGATAGGTCACTCGAGGCCAGTGCACGTAGAGACCAATGTCCGGCTCACCGGAGGAAAGCAGGTACGCTGTGTCGAGCTTCGGATCCTCTAGCACAGCCATCAGGGCTGCCCAGATATCCTTGCGGCCAGAGATGGGTGCCTTCTCATGAAATGCGAGAGCCTTCTTGGCCGTAGTCTTCGTCAACTTGACTGAGCCCTTCTCGCTGAAGGGTCGCACGCGAATGTCGTAGCAGAAGATGTTGAAGACGAGTTCGCCTTGCAAAGCGTCCAGCACGCCCTTCAATTCCTCGTGGGCCGCGTCATCCTTCGACATGTCCCGTGAAGACAGGAAGTCCCCCATTTTGGCGGACTTGTCCAACAGGAAAGCGACGTGGCCACTGTCTAGTCGAATGCCGTTGAAAACCGAGACCGTTGCGTTCGGATCCGCGCGGACGATATCAATTCTGCCCTCGGGAAAGTCGAAGGTCTCGCGACTGCGTTCCCACCACTTCTTCCACTGATCAGCCCGGGTGAGTTTTTGGTGGGTGAGCTTCTGCAACGAAGAAATTGCCCGAACGACGACCACTGCGCGTTCATCATCGAAGGCTTCAAGGAGAGCATCCACGGCAGTCTTGGTCTTGATACCGGCCAGGTTGTCGCAGCCTTGCAGTCGCGGCCGCCAATCGTCGTCATCGAGAGCTGTGGTCGAAAGTGCTTCTGCTTGGTCGGGGTAAGCTACCAGCGCGATTGCGTAAAGAGCGCAGCGCACGCCGCCATCTTTGTCTTCTAGACCTTTGAGATAGGTTTTTTCATTCGCAGTCGGGTCGATCAAAGCGAGGGCTTCGATGGCATTTGCACGCAGGACTGTGTCCTTGGACTTGATGCGCTTGAGCAATCCCTTTTGCGCTTGGGTGTACTTAATGCGACCAAGCGCGCGCGCGGCAGCCGCGCGCACATCGTCAGACTTATCTCCAAGAGCTTTTGTCAGACTCTCTCCAAATTCATTGCCAGCGTAGAGCCCCAAGAGTTCAGCACACCACTGCCGAACCCTCTCGCTGCCCTTGTTCTCCTTGAGTTCCTGCTCCACCCGTTTGCGCGCATAGGGATCAGTGATATCGCGCAGCGCTTCCCAACAAACATCTCGATAGTGCGCGGCGGCCAAGCCACGGTTGGCGGTCAAATTCAGGACGTTGAGCAACTCCTCCACCGATGCGACCGAGTTCAACTCAACGCAAATACGTGCGCCGTCACGCACTTCCTGCTCCGGACTAGATGCGAGCAACTTGCGCGCTCGCTCCAGTTTGCCATCCTGAGAAATAGACGTCTCCAACAAGACAGCAGAAGCCGAAACGTTGGATATCAAAAGCGGGTAGACCGCCAGAATCAATACGTGGATCAAATTCATAACAAAAGAAACTAGAGCAGGGGGACGCCGTCCATTTCCGGGGGAAGATCGATGCCTGCGAAGTTGAGGAGAGTCGGAGCCACATCGCCAAGCACGCCCATGGCGCGCGGCTTGGCTCCGATCAAGTCTTCGCTACAGAATACGATTGGAACGGGGTTGGTTGTGTGTGCTGTATGGGGCTGGTCGGTTGTGGGGTCCCACAACTGTTCGGCATTACCGTGATCCGCTGTGATGCTGACGATGCCCCCGCGTGCTGTCACTGCGGGAACGATCCTTGCCAGTACGGAGTCGATGGTTTGAATCGCTTTGATCGACGCGTCCCACTTGCCTGTGTGTCCGACCATGTCCGCGTTGGCGAAGTTGATTATGTAGAAGTCGGTCTCGTCTTTGGCGAGGGCCTTCAAGATCTCGTCCGTCACCTCAAAGGCGCTCATTTCAGGCTTGAGATCGTAAGTCGCGACTTTCGGGCTCGGCACGAGAATGCGTTCTTCGCCTTCCACGGGCTGTTCGTTTCCGCCGGAGAAAAAGTAAGTCACGTGCGCGTACTTCTCAGTTTCAGCGATGCGCTTCTGCGTCAAGCCAGCATTGGCGATCACTTCCGATAGCACGCCCTTCAACAGAACCTTGGGGTAAGCAACAGCGAAGGGGAAATCATCGCGGTACTGCGTCATCGTCACGATTTCGAGATCAGCAGTCTGCGCACGCGTGAAGTCACTGAAGTCCTTGAAGCTAAGCGCCATACAAATCTCGCGCATGCGATCGGCGCGGTAGTTGAAACACAAGACGCCATCGCCGTCTGACATGCGACCCGAATCTGCATCACCAATAACGGCGGGCTCGACGAACTCATCGCCAATGTCATTCAGGTAGGACTCTTGAACCACTCGAGCAGCAGAGTCCGCGCGCGTACCGACTCCACCCACGAACAAGTCGTAGGCGCGTTGGACCCGATCCCAACGATTGTCGCGATCCATGGCGAAGTAGCGTCCGATAACTGAGCTGATGCGACCAACTCCTGCCGCTTCGATATCCTTCTCCAACTGACCGATGAACTTGTCGCCGGAGCGTGGCGGCGTATCGCGGCCGTCGAGTATCGCGTGCACGGCGACTTGGTCCTTGCCAAAGCCCGCCTTGGCTGCGAGATTCAGCAACTCGCGTAGGTGACGGTCGC
The DNA here is from genome assembly GCA_047639675.1 of Planctomycetota bacterium. Lineage (GTDB taxonomy): Bacteria > Planctomycetota > UBA1135 > UBA1135 > JABACD01. Next base: position 16,882 of record JBLIOI010000050.1, read on the forward strand.
TGGCGTGCACGCCGCCATCGGAAACGAGGCCGACGAGATGCAGAGTCTTGCCTTCACGCAAGAGCCGCTCGAAGAGCCTGTTGAAGGCACCGATCCCCGCAAATTCACCGTCCGCGATTGACTTGTCGATGCGCGACACATCCTGATAGACGGTACGGCCCGCTCCCAGGTTCAAATGCCCCACCTCGCTGTTGCCCATCAGGCCCAGGGGTAATCCAACCTCTTTGCCAGAAGCGGATAGCAGCGTGTGCGGATAGCGGCCCAGGAGCTCTTGAAAGTAAGGTGCACCCTGCTGGATCGCATTGAACTCGGCCTCGTCCCTTTGGCCCCAACCGTCGAGAATGATGAGCAGGATGGGTCGGTGTTTCAAGGTGACGAGGGGGCTGGATATACGCGGGAGGGAGACGTCATACTAGGGGCTGAACATCCCCAAGGTAGAACGGAAGTACAGATGACAAGCTTGATCGAAAATGTAACTGCTCGCGCCCCGATCGGACGCGCAACGAAAACAGTCTATCGCGGAACAACGAAAAGCCCCAGATCGCGTCTACGGCTGCCGATCCTCGCAGGGGCTTCTCTCTTGATCGCACTTGGTGGTGCATCCTGCAAGAACATCAACACCTACAGCCTGGATGATGACATCAACCTCGGTAGCCAAGCCTACGCCGAAGTCACAAAGAGTGACGCGATCATCACTTCCGGCCTCGCCTACGAGCGCGTTCAGCGGGTAACGGAACGACTGATCAAGTCGGCGAACGAGATGAAGCCGGATATTGCGCCGCACTTTGAGTGGGAGGTCGTCGTGATCGATAGCCCAGATACGATCAATGCCTTTTGCCTGCCCGGCGGCAAGATGGCTGTCTATACCGGCATTTTGGGCGTAGCCCAGGGCGACGCGGGCCTCGCCGTTGTCATGGGTCACGAAATTGCTCACGCCACGGAACGGCACGGCACCGAGCGGCTGACCCGCACCACCCTCATGGATTCGGCGATCACCGTGATGCTGGAGAATGAGGACCATCAGGCGGTAGCTACTGTCGTGGCCAACTTCGGCATCGGCATGCCCTGGGGTCGCACGGATGAGTCCGAGGCTGATATCGAGGGCCTGATGATTCTCGCTAATGCGGGTTACGATCCGCGCGAGGCGCCCAAGTTCTGGGAGCGCATGGCAGCCGCCAGCTCCGGTGGGAGCGCCTCGGGGAACTCAATCCTGGCCGCCAGCTCGATAGATGAGTTCATGTCGACTCACCCCTCGAATGAGACCCGAATCGCCGACCTGACAGCCGCCATTCCGGCAGCCATGCCGCTTTATGAAGCTGCAAACCGTACAAACCCCTAGAGATCGAGCACTACAAAAGGCTTCCCATTATGGAGTTACGCCCAGAATAGGCCTCCCTTGGGCGGGAAATCGGACCGATATCGGATAGATTGCCAAGCTAAGTTAGAAACGATTTAGCTCCCAGGTTCGGATGAATTAGTCGGCAGTGGGTTCCCCCACCGCCCGAATGGGAGTTGCCCTCGCCTCGATCACTGTTGAAGATTGCATTTGTAACACAAGAGTTTCAGTCACTGGTTCGTCGAACCAGTCTCGCTGAAATCTCCGAAGCTCTGCCCTGCGCGCTCGCACGCGACGGGCATGATATTCACGTTTTCATGCCGCATCACAAGGACCTGTGCCTTGATGAGGTGACCGAGCTAACTGAGGTCGGCACGGTAACAGTCCCCGACGGCACCGAAGAAATAACCCTCGGCGTACGTCGTGGTAAGTTCCGCGAACTGAAGCTAGTCCTAGTCGAACACCCGGAACTGTTCAACAATCGCCATCCTTATGGTGATGATGATGGTCCGTACGAGGACAACTGGAGGCGCTTTGCCGTCTTCTCACGCGGAGTGCTCGAGGCTCTCGCCCTGGTCTCGTTCAAGCCCGACATCCTCCACTGCTACGATTGGACGACGGGCCTGATCCCAGTCATTCGAGAGCTGGAATATGTCAAGCAGAAGCCCAGTCACCCGGCTTCGCGCGCTGGGGTCTACTTCGCTATCAACAACTTGGCCATGCAGGGCGCTTTCGAGCGTGAGATCCTGCCCAAGATCGGCATGCCGGCGAGCCTCTTCAAGAACGTCGACGGCTTGGCTTTGGATGGCCGCGTTAATTTTCTCAAAGCTGGCGCCGAGTTCGCGACGATCATCGGAACTCACTCCGCTGCGCAAGCCACGCGCATGCAAGAAATCGATCGCGGCTACGGGCTAGAAGACACCTTCGCCCGCCGCAAGAAAGAGATTATCGGCATCGCCAACGGAATCGACTATTCCGCATGGGACCCGGCCAGTGACAAGATCATACCTGCGACCTACTCCGGCGAATCGGAGGCTGCCCTAGCTGGCAAGAAGCGCTGCAAGTCATTCCTGCAACAGACCTTCTTACTGGACAAGGGCCCGCGCACACCGGTCGTCAGCATAATTGGTCGTTTCGACGTCGAGAGCGGCTTCCATATCGTCGCCGAAATCACGACACACATGCTCGAACGCAACTTCGAGTTGATCATGATGGGCCAGGGACAAGACGACATTATCGAACGGGTACGTTCGATTGAGGGCACCTTCTCCGGACGCTGCCGCATGATCCCGGGGTACCACGTTGATATCGCTCACCAGATCTTGGCGGGTTCCGACATCGTAATTCTTCCATCGCACTACTTGCCTAGCGTTTCGCTTTGCGCGATCGCGATGCGCTACGGTGCGATTCCGATGGTTTACGCCCACGCGGGCGCCGACGACATCGTGACCGATCACGCAACAGACCCGAAGAACGGGAATGCCTTCACCTTCAAGACCCACACGGGCGAGGGGCTGATTGAGGCGATCGACCACGCACGTGGTGTTTATAAGAACGCCGCCGATTGGACCGATCTCACCATGCGCAGCATGGCCCAAGACTTCTCGTGGGAACGTTGTGCGGCGGACTACATCAAGGCTTACCGCCGGGTGACGCGCCGCGTTCGAGCGCAACGCGACGATCAAGAGTGAGCGGCAAGGGCCAGCTGATTGGCATCGACCTCGGCGGCACAGCAATCAAGGCTGGCCGAATTGATCGCGATGGCGAGAACCGGAAGCGCTTAGAAGTTCCGGCCCATGTGAATGAAGGCCCGCTGGCCGTTTGCGAGCGAATTGCAAACCTCACGCGCGAACTGGGCGGCGCAAGCACTATCGGAATTGGCGTTCCCGGACTAATCGACCGCAATCGGGGCTTGGTGACGCACAGTCCGAACTTGGCTCCCATGGAAGGCTTCGCTCTATGCGAGGAGCTAGCTCGCGAACTCGGCTTGCGCCCGGAAGACGTGCGCTTGGAGAACGATGCGAACGCCGCCGCGCTCGGCGAACACTGGCTGGGCGCCGCGCGCGATGAAGAAAACGTGCTAATGGTGACCCTGGGAACCGGCATAGGTGGCGGGCTCATTCTGAATCAACGCTTATTCACCGGAAGCGGTGGGCTCGCGGCAGAGGTCGGGCACGTGAACGTTGACCCAAACGGACCGCGCTGTGGCTGCGGAAATCGCGGCTGCCTAGAGGCTTTGGCCTCGGCGACGGCTGCCTCGCGGCGTGCCCGCGATGCGGGACTCTCTGGAGACTTGCAGGAGTTGTGCGCAGAGGCGCGCGCCGGCGAAGAGAAGCCGGCCAAGCTCTTGGTCGAGATCGGACGGGACTTGGGCCGCGGATTGGCGCAAGCTGTGATGCTGCTTGATCTCGATTGCTTTCTGATCGGTGGCGGGTTTGGAGCGGCCCTCGACCTTCTGCTGCCCGGTATCCAGGAAGGGCTCCTCGAGCGCAGTTACGGGCGCACACGTGAATCCCTGCGCGTTTTGCCGGCACTGCTTGGCGCCGATGCAGGCTGGATCGGTGCCGCGAAACTCGGCGAAGGGTCGACTCCGAGATAAGAACTCATCTTTCTCGATCAAGCGCTACTCGCGCACGAATAATCAGGCCCCAGACTCGTTATCCTTCACATCATGGTAGGAGACGAAACAGTACTCAGCGTTCGTGGTTTGGAGAAGACCTTCAAAACCGGACTGCTGAAACGCAATGGCTTTCACGCTCTCAAGGGCATCGACTTGGACGTGGGTCGCGGACAAATCTTTGGTCTATTGGGCCCCAACGGCGCTGGCAAGACCACCATGGTCAAGATCCTCTTGGATCTGGTCAGGGACTATGGGGGCGAGGTCAAAGTCTTTGGCGAGCTCCCTTCCAATACGTTGATTCGTCGGCGCGTTGGATACCTTCCGGAAGCCCACCTGATGCCGAGTTACTTGACCGGCTGGCAGGTGATGATGCTCTTTGGAATGCTCTCTGGTCATTCGAAGAAGGAAGTTCAAAGGCGTGCCGGTCCAATCCTTGACCGAGTTGGGATGCTGAAGGACTGCCACCGCAAGGTGCGTGAGTACTCCAAGGGCATGCAACAGAGACTCGGCTTGGCGCAGTCGATGATTCATGAGCCCGATCTGATTTTCCTCGACGAACCTACCGACGGCGTCGATCCTATTGGACGCGCCAGGATTCGTGAGTTGGTCGTCGAACAACGCGATCGTGGCGCAACGATCTTCATCAACTCGCACCTCTTGAATGAAGTCGAGATGATTTGCGACAACGTCGTGATCTTGCATGAAGGTCGTGTTCTACGCGAAGGCACAATTGAGGAACTTACGCCACGAACCGGCACAACCAGTTTCGAGTTTCGCCGCGACCCTGGGGATCTCAGCGAATTACTAGCCGGACTCGGCCAAGGATTCAAACAAAACGGCTCCGGGTTCGACCTCATTCTCAGCGACAGCGAACTCGACGAAACTATCGATCGATTGCGACGCGCTGACCACACCATCGCCGGCATCGCCCAGAGGCGCTTGTCTCTGGAAGAGTCCTTCATCGACCTGATCAAAGAGGATCGCCAATGAACTTCACGATCCTTAGAGCCCTCTTTGAGGACTCTCGCCAGCAAGTCTTGGACAACAAGGTCTTCCGCCTGCTGATCATTCTGACTGGAATTCCGATCCTGTTCACCTTCCTGGTCGGCTTCAAGGAAGACCACATCAGTTTACTCTGGGGCTTCAAGGAGATCCCCTACAAGGAATTGATAGAGAGCTTTGGTCCTCCCGGTCAAGATCTCGTCGACATGGACATCACGTTCATTCAAGGCGTCCAAGAGCTCTTCGTTTCGCTCTTCGCGGGAAACTTCGGAATGATGCTCTGCATCGCTTCGACCGCTTTCTTTGCGCCACGCATTCTTGAGAAGGGTGCCGCCGACACCCTCTTCTCAAAGCCCGTCGGACGCATGACGGTACTACTCTCACGCTATGTTGCAGGAATCCTCTTCGTAGCGTTCATCTCTATTGTGTTGGTGATTGGGATGTATCTCGGACTTTGGATGGTGTCCGGGTACAACGATCCAGGCTTCTTGTGGGGTGCACTAACCTTGGTCTACCTCTACGCCATGATGCACGCATTCTCGATTTGCGTGGCCGTTTTTACGCGCAGTAGCATGGCTGCGATCATCATGACGATCATTCTCTTCATCATCTGCGGAGCCGTCCACAGCGCTTGGATGGGTTTCAGCTACTTCAAGGAAGGATCCGTACTGACCGAGATTCTCGAGCGAGCAGATCTGGAGGGGGAAGAGCTCGAAACCTGGGTGCAAACGAAAGAAGAAGAAGAGGCTGGCGCCTTGGTCAAGGGCCTACTTAAAGCACTCGATGTGGCTCACTACGTCCTGCCAAAGACCTCCGACTCAGACTTGATCACTGCCAAATTGCGGCGTGCAATCCTGGGCTCGGAAGCTGTCGTCAAAACCGAGGATGGCGACTTCGTTCTACAAAGGGGGCCAATCGATTTCGCCTTGGTGGAAGAGTCTAGAGACCTGTTGGAAAGTAGCGGCCTGCAGTGGATTTCGGAAAGCGAAGGCGGCAGTAACGATGGCATTGTAACCCTACGCCGATACGAACGCCCGAAGTCCGAGAGAACGATCGGTTCCAAGACTCGCCTGCGTACCCTGACCAGTAAGGACGCGGCCAGCGCTCTGGTCGACGAGCTTGAAGCACTGGGTGAGAAGCCGGAAACGTCTGATGACACCATCGCCGGCGTGCGCGCAGTGAACGTCAAGTGGATGCCCTTATCCGGCGCCACGAAGAGCAACAGGATGTTCCTCACGTTCTACGACTACATGTACGAGATGCAATTCACGCTCCCGGTCGAGGTCAGAGAAAGCCAAGCCTCCGCGCCGAGGGCGTGGGAAGCGGGCAGCCTTCACAAGACCGAGCGCGAAGAAGCTCGCTGGCGGAGGCACTTCCTGGGCCGTGGAAACCTAGTTCTAGGAGAGCTTTCAGGAATGGATCCTTTCTCCTGGTATCAGAAGGTCTTCGACTGGAACGCCGAGCTGAAGTACAACATCTTCTTCTCCATCGCCAGCTCACTGCTGTTCATCCTAGCCATGCTCGGTCTCTCCTGGTGGCGACTTAGCAGGATCGATTTCTGAATGAATCCCACCGTCGTCCAATCCCTACGCGCAATCCTTGGCGACGCGGGGCTTGTGGCCGACAAGTCCCGCCGGATTCCCTACGAGTGCGATGGCTTGGCCTTTATGCGCCAGGTTCCCGCGCTCGTTCTGCTTCCTGCGAGCACCGCGGAGACAGTGGCCTGCATGCGTGTATTGCATGAGGCCAAGGTGCCGGTTGTTGCGCGCGGAGCCGGCACGGGTTTGACCGGTGGCGCGACACCGGTAGAAGGCGGAGTTGTGATCGGCACGGCACGAATGCGGCGCGTCATCGAAATCAATGAGCGGGACAGCTATGCACGAGTGGAAGCGGGACTCGTCAATGTCGACTTGACGAAAGCGTGCGAGGATCGCGAGCTGATCTACGCACCAGATCCTTCGAGCCAGATGGCGTGCACAATTGGCGGCAATGTCGCGAACAACTCGGGCGGGCCGCACTGCTTCAAGTACGGCAGTACGACTCGACACATCCTTGGTCTAAAGATCGTGACGCCCGAGGGCGAACTGCTCGACCTGAGCCAAGCGGAAGTGGACGCCGAGGGGCTTGACCTGGTTGGCCTCTTTGTTGGCAGCGAAGGCATGTTTGGTATCGCGACTGAAATCACCGTTCGCTTGATTCCTGAGCCCGAGATCATCGAGACCGTCTTGGCCATCTTCCCGGAGCTAGACAAGGCCTGCGAAGCCGTAACCGAGATCATCGCAGAGCGCTGGGAACCCTCGGCCCTAGAAATCATCGACCGCTTGACCATTCAAGCGGTGGAAGCTTCCATCTTCGCCGCGGGCTATCCGCCGGAAGCTGACGCGGTGCTGTTGATCGACATTGATGGCAGCCGGGCAGAGTGCGATGTGAACTATGCGGGCATCAGCAAGGTACTTGCGCGCCACGGAGTGCTCGATATCAGGCGCGCACAGTCGGCGCTTGAACGCAGGAAATTGTGGGCCGGACGCAAGGGTGCCTATGGGGCGATGGGACGTATTGCGCCTGACCTGTATGTGAGCGACGTGGTTGTACCGCGCACAAAATTGCGCGAACTGGTACGGCGCTCCACAGAGATCTGCGCGGAGTTTGGACTCAAGATCACGAACGTCTTTCACGCGGGAGACGGGAACCTCCACCCAAACATCTCCTACGACCGGCGTGATGCTGAGGAATTGAAGCGAGTTCTGGATGCGGCCAACGAAATCATGCGCGTTGTGATCGACGCAGGGGGAACCCTCTCCGGTGAGCATGGCATCGGACTTGAGAAGCGCGATCAGATGCACATGTACTTCACTCAAGCGGACATCAATCTGATGTTCGCAGTGCGCGCCGCGTGGGACCGTGACGAGCGCATGAACCCGGGCAAGCTCTTACCCGTGCGTGCTTGCAACGAACACATGCCGTTCAAGGGGCTGCAAGGTTGAAGATCAAGACCATCGAAAGTCTCGTTGGCGCCGAGCACCTGGGCTCGCACATCGCGCTGCCCGATGTTCCGGTCGCCCAGCCGGCGAATGCTGACGAAGCCCGCGAGCTCTTGGCGATGGCTTCACGGGACAAACTTGGGCTCGCCATATTAGGTAACGGCAACAAGCTGGGTTGGTCGTGCATGGTAAGGCAGCCTGACTTCGCGATCTCCACAAAGAGGCTCTCCAAAATCGTGGAGTTCGAACCTGGCGACGGAACGATCACCGCGCAGGCGGGTGTTTCGATGGCCGACCTGGAACGTACTGTCGGCGAAGCGGGACTTGCCTTGACGCCGGATGTGCCGCGCACGCACGCGGCAACTCTAGGTGGAACGATCGCCACCAGCGCAGGTGGCGCTGACCGTTTATCTCTTGGGCCTGGTTACCTGCATGTTCTTGGCACGCGCAGCTTGCAACTAAGCGGTGAGCTAACACGCAGTGGAGGAAACCTGGTCAAGAATGTGAGCGGCTACGATCTACACCGGCTTTACTGCGGCTCCTTCGGATGCTTAACCATGGTGCTCGAAGCATCCTTGCGCCTGGCGCCCAAGCCTGAGGCAACCATTGTGATGACTCGCAGCTTCGACGACTTGAAGCGCGCATTGCAAGTTGCGAACGATGTGTTGGCAACGCGCAGCGCGCCGCGCGCCGTGACCATTGAAAACCAAAGTGTGCCCGAATGCTTTAGCCTGCACATCGTGCTGTCAGGTCGGCTCGCACATCTTGAATACGAAATGAGTCTGATATCCCCCGCCATCGGCGAATTCGAGGTTGCGCACGGCGCTGAGGCCGAAAAGCTCGCGAAGCACCTGCGCGATCTGGAGCCTGACTCAAGAACCAGTGACGTTCTACACATCGGAGCGATGCCTTCGAAGCTGCGCGCTACAATCGGCGAAGTCTTCAGCGCAATCGGGGCCCACACAGACACGCAACTAATGATTCAGCCGGGGATTGCGACCATGGACCTCGGTACGACGTCGACGTCGCGCGAAACGCTTTTCGAGGTGCGGCGTGCATTGCAGCCTCTTGGGGCAAGCGCAGTACTGCGGAGCAAAGCGCCTCAAACGAGCGACTTTATCGCAGAGGTCCACGATTCCTTGCGCGCTCAACTAATGGAACGCTTGCGCCACACCTACGACCCACACAAGCTACTCTGCACCCGCCCCCCCCTCGGAGGCCTGCAATGAACGCAAACGAGATTGTCGACTACACCAAGAGTCTAGACTGCATTCACTGCGGTCTTTGTCTGCGTACCTGCCCGACCTATCAGGTCACGGGCCGCGAATCATCAAGCCCGCGCGGCCGAATCCACATGATGCGATCGCTCGCCGAGGGTGACGCCGTCGTCGACAAGTTCTTCATCGACGAATTAGACTACTGCCTCGTTTGCCGCAACTGCGAGAGCGCATGCCCTTCCGGTGTGCAGTACTCGGAACTGCTATCGCACACGCGTGCGGCGCTCGCGGAGCATGAGGACCAACCGTGGCTCAGAAGAACACTGCTGCGCATCGGGTTACGTCGAGTCTTGCCCAGCCGGCGACTCATTTCGCTGAATGTAGCTCTACTTCGATTTGCCCAGCGCACCGGCATCGCCAAGCTCTTGACCCCGCTCCTCGGGAACTTGGGGAAGGCCATGAACTCAATGCCCGAAGCGCCCGCAGCCCATGAACGCCGAGCGCTTGATCCTTTTTATCCTGCCGAGGGATCCCGCCGAGGAACGGTTGCGACGCTTGAAGGCTGCGTGATGCCCGCACTGCTCGGGCGCGTCAATCGCGCCAGTGTTCATGTTCTTCAGGCAGCCGGGCGCGATGTGCATGTACCGCAATCGCCCACTTGCTGCGGCGCCTTGCACGCACACAACGGCGACTTGGAAACAGCGCGCAAGCTCGCTCGACAGACGATTACCGCCTTCGATCTTGTGCGTGACGATTCAGATCAGTTCGTGCCCGTAGTCGTCAACAGCGCCGGCTGCTCAGCACAGATGAAAGAGTACGGCGAACTCCTGAAGAACGACCCGGAATGGAAAACGCGCGCCGAACAATTCGCGGCACGCGTACAGGACTTCAGCGAGTACCTCGCTGACCATGCCCTTTCCGACTTGAAGACTCAGCTCACAGATCCTCGAGAGAAATTGGCAAGCCCGATTGCCTTTGACGACCCTTGCCATCTCTGCCACGGCCAAGGCGTGCGCAGCCAACCGCGCGTACTTCTCGACGAAATTGGAGTTCAGCGCGTGGAGATTGATGAGAGTGAGAGTTGTTGCGGATCGGCGGGACTCTACTCGGCGCTACGCCCCGAAGACAGTCGCGAGATCTTGCAGCCGCGGCTCGAAGCCCTGCGCAAGTGCGCAGCGCGCACGCTAGTCACAGCCAATCCCGGTTGTCACTTGCAGTGGCAAAGCGGTGTCGAATCCCAACAGCTCGATGTAGAAGTCCTACACATTGCCGAGGTCCTCGAGCGTTCGCTCAAGTAGAGCTATTCGTGAGGCTGCAGACTTGCCAGAAGGTCGACCAAGCGTTCTTCTGAGCCCGCGTGACCTGTTGGCCAAATCGCGTAAGCAATCCAACACTCCCCAATGGTGCTGATGTTGACGCGCATCGAGTCGCGGAAGGTTCCGCCCTTGATGAACTGGCGTTCGCGCACAAAGTCCGCTGCGTAGCCCGCCCAACGAAGCTTGCCGCCGTCCACGACTGCGCGATCACCGTCCGCGTCGATTCCGGAAAGCTCTTTCCAATCGAGGCTCTGGAATTGGCTCTGAATGATGCCGGTCGCCTGGTCGACGGGATAGTGCGCGATGTAGACCTGTGTCGGCGCCGAGTCCGTTGAAAGCACTTCGATTGCACTCCAATCGAAAGGTTCCTTCTCCGGCTCTTCGCCCTCTTTCTCTCCGGCCTCCTCATCGGCGCCAAGCAGTTCTTCTACTTGCGCCTCTTCTACCGGAACCGTCCCGTCCGACAGAACGAAGACATGTTCGCCACCGGGAAGCAGGAAGCCCGGCTCTTGAAGAGAAAGCCCAAAAGGAAACTCGCTCACTTCATACATGTGAGCGAGTTGTTCCGCAGCAGACACGCTGTGAGAGCCACGAAAAAAGAGAGAGGACAGGCTCGCTACGATTAGCACGAGTCCCACGCCAACCCCGACAATTGCTGATGATCCAACTGACCGGGAAGTTCCGTCTTCACTCATGGTTTTCACTGCGGTTTTCACTTCACTACTTATCGCTGATGGGCTCTAAGAGATCGGCCTCGTGTTCATGATCGGGGTTCCCTTCGTGCTCATGACCCGCGGGTGCGACATATAGCTCGCGATCGGAGCCAATGCTGAACGGAGCGAGGAACTGCACCAAGACAGCATCCTCGATATCAGCTTTCGAGTTGTCCTGGCCAGGGTTACGCATCAAGAACAGCATCATGAACCCACTATTAGATTCGGGGGTGATGTCCGTAAAGCACGCGGCGCCGCCACCCTTTACGCTCTCTTCCCCAAGACTGAAACCACCCGAGTTTTGGAAACGGACGATAGGCAATTTCCGGCCTTGAACTGTGATTTCCCCGAGCTCGGAGTCGTTCATCTTGCCCAGACCAGCAATGCCCCCGCCGTCAAAACCTTCACTGAAGATCTCGTCGCGATCAGAATCGGAGGAATCGCCGAAGTCATAGATGACCGCCACGTATCCACGATTGTCCTTAAGCATCCACAGGTCGATCCCCAGGTGCCAGCCGAACATGAGCTCCAACTCCGGAGGCCTCGCGTCCATGTCCGTAGCCTTTTCAAGCTCAGCCCACTGGAGTTCGGGATCCGCCATTTCCTTAATCTCGCTGAAGACGAAGTATCCGCCGAGGAGAGTCAAGATCACCGCGATCAAGCACCCTCCGCCGCAAAACATAAGCCAGCCGGGAAGGCCTTTCTTTTTCGGAGGGACTTCGATTTCGTCGTTCCATTCTTGATCGGACATCAGTGCTATTCGGGGTTCAATGGGTTTCAGACTGCTACGACTAGACGACTTCGATGCCGCCAAGCGGGGCGACATACTAGAGTCCGCAGCTGCGATTCAAAGGCACTTGAATTTCTATATTGGTTCAAGAACCAGGAACCAAAACGATCTTCCCCAGAACGTCACCCATTTCTAGCCTCCGATGAGCCAGCTGGACCTCTGAAAGCGGCATCACCCGGCTTACAGCAGGCCGGTAAGCTCCACTCGCCACCTTGGCCAGAATCTCAGGGTAGGCGCCCCCAGGCCCCATGGTCGACCCCAGGACTGAGAGATTCTTCATGAAGAGGTGCGGCAAGAGCAAGGAGACTTCGGGCCCCGTAGTTCCGCCGCAAGTAACCAAGCGGCCGAGCCGCGCGAGAGAGCGCATGGAGCCTTTCCAGGTCGCGGGCCCAATATGCTCGAAGACCACGTCGACTCCGCGCCCATCGGTCAGCGCTTTGACCTTCTTCGGCCAATCGGGGTCGTGATGATCCAAGACTTCGTCTGCGCCGAAGGACTTGGCGAAGGCGCGTTTCTCCTCCGTGCCCGCAGTGCTGATCACACGTGCGCCAAGGTCCCGCGCAACCTGGATGCCCGCGGATCCGACGCCACTGGAACCGCCGAGGATTAGGACACTCTCACCTGCTTGTAACTTGGCCCGCCCGACCAAGGCGCCCCACGCGGTGACGAAGACCAACGGCAGAGCGGCTGCTTGGACAGGGTCGAGACCCTCGGGGAGCTTTTGCACGAAGCGCTCTTCCAATGCGACGAATTCGCGACCGAGCCCGTCCACATGTTCACCACGCAAGTGATAGTCCGCCGAGAGGTGATCGTCGCCGGCCTGATCGTGTTGTGACTGACCAGATGAGATTCCGGGCAAGACGATGACCTTGTCACCGGGGCGCAAGCCAGTAACGCCTTCGCCACACTCAACGATTTCTCCTGATCCATCACAACCGGGGATGAAGGGGAATTCGCAAGGAACTCCAGGCATACCGCGCCTCACCCAAAGGTCGAGGTGATTGACGGAGACTGCCAACATGCGCACAAGCACTTCGCCAGGCACGGGCGAGGGAAGGGGTCTGTCAACGAGCTCTAGGACTTCGGGACCACCGTGCTTCTTGAATTGAACGACTTGCATGACTCTAAAATCAGATCTCCACGTTGGTGCAACGGCCGCCGCTCTTCTCGCAGAGTTCCGCCCAATAACTGGTCAGCATCTTGGAACAGTCCACCAGTAGTAAATCGAAGACGATGCCGCGAAAACGGTTTTCGTGCCAAAGCAGATCCTTCATCAAGTTCACATTCCAGCGATCTCCGCCAGTAGGCGCGCCATCGCCAAGGATCATCAAAGTGTCCACATCTTCTTCCGTGATCGCCTCCATGATCGCGGTCCAGTAATCGCCACTGCCGCGCATATTGCACTTCTCGAAGTAAGTGATCGCGCTCTTGATGTTACGCGCACGAGCTTCGGTGAGCTCTTTCTTCCAACTTTGGGGCGCAGAGCTGAAGGGCCGAAGATTGAATCGAACCTTCTCATCCAAGCCTTGCAAAACGCGAGCCATCTCCACTTCCACTCGAGCCTTGCGGGTCTTCCCATCGCGTTCCTCCCACATTGAACCGGAGAAGTCGATCAAGAATGCAACGCGTTCGGAAACGACCTTCATGCCGACGAAAGAAACGGTTTGATCACCGCCCAACTCGGCCGGCTTCGACTTATCGCCTGGCTTCCAGTCAGCAGCAAGTGTCGACTCCCACAGTTTCCAAGGCCGCTGATCGAGACGGTATTTCATACCCGACTGCTGCTGCAGCAGGGCGACGATGCGCCAAGCGCAACGCAACCGCTTTTCTTGCGGAAGCGCGTCAATCAGTGCGCCGACTCCAGGCTTGCTCTCAAGCGAAGCAAGCGCCTCGTAGGCCCTCAGTCGAACGACGTGCGATTCATCGCTAGTGGCTCGTTTGGCTGCGTCAAGCCGCAGCTCTTTGGGCAGAGAAACCAAGAGTTCCGCAGCTGCACAACGCATCGGCACCGAATTCGAATCGGCGAACTCGAAAGCCATAGATCTCGTGAGGTCCCCGTCCAATTCATGCAAAGCGACCAGCGCATGTCCGCGTACTCGACCATCCTTTCCACTAGTTGCGAGCTTCTTGACAACCTCGACCAACTTCCTTTGCTTCGTGCTAACGAGTTCGTGTTGCGCCAAGCGCTCAATACTCCAAAGGAGCATCGACAAGACTTCGGCGTCCTTACTCCCGAGCGCTTTGACGTAAAGGATTTCTTCGGCAGCCTGCTCCATGCGCCCCAGGGCTTCTGCAACGCGCAATGGCGTCAACGCCGCTCGCGACTTCAAGCCGGCCTTACCAAAGAGCTCCTTGTGCAGCGACGCCGGCAACTGAGGCAATTGGATTTGCGCTTCATCCGCCACTATTCCGCTCGGATCGTCGAGCGCATCGAGCACTAAGATCCAGGCCTCCTCGCTCTCAAGCTTCACAAGCTCCTGAACGGCCTTGCGGCGTGTGCGATCACTCTCATCACGCAACTGCTGCTTGAGCTCGTCAAGGTCAACGAGAGGGACCCAAGCCTCCGTGCCCATCAACGCGATGCAAGCGACTAGTGAAAGCAACATGAGCTTTAGCGTTCTACTCTCGCGTAGCGTTGGTCCGAGGGCAGCTCGACTTTCTTCTCGCGGGCAAAGCGCGCTTCGAGCAGCTCACGC
>JBLIOI010000051.1:0-30898 GCA_047639675.1 Planctomycetota bacterium
GCAATTTTGGGCCGAGATGCCGATGAAAACCGTAGCGAAAAGCGTCGGGACACACCTGCCCCACGGTCTCGTCGTCCATCACACCCTCAAGCTGCACGTCGGTAGTGCTTGAGCAGTCCGCCGAGCCGCTCGACGCACTCCACTTCGCCGCTTCCGATAGTTGTGGCGCTCTCAACTCTCTCGTTGTTCAAGCCCTGGTGGGCTCGCTCTCGCTGATAATGAGCGGCGTACTCGTTCACCGCTCTGCGCAACGATGCCTCTCCGAAGAAGATCATACGGTTCAAGCACTCGGTATTGATCGAGAGGATGAAGCGTTCGGCGTAGGCGTTGCAGTTCGGTGCCATGACTGGAGTCAAGACTAGTTCGACTCTCGCAGCTTTCATGGCGCTCTTGAACTTGGCTGTGTACTTCGTGTCTCGATCGCAGATCAAGTAGCGATGATTGCGAAGGAAGCCGTCGCTGATGTCGAGCAGGTTGCGAGCGGCTTGGCCCATGAAAGCTTCATTGGGGTTGGTAGAGATGCCCGCAATGGTCACAGCACGGGACTTCAAGTCGATGACGAAGAGGACGTAGTAGGTGAGCAATCCCTTTGGCGTCCAGACTTCGACGGAGAGGAAATCGGTGGCCGCAATTTGACCCCAGTGCGCCTTTAAGAAGCTGCGCCAAGACAACGGCCTGTCTGGGGCTGGCTTGACTCCGTTCTCCTTCAGGACGTTGGCGACGGTGGTGCGAGCCACCTTGTGACCAAGCGCTTTCATCTCGCCTTGAATGCGGGTGTAGCCCCAGGTGGAATTGTCGTTGGCCATACCCAGGATCAGCTCTTTGATCTTCTTCATCAGACCGGGATGGCCAACTCGGTTCTTGGCCGGATACGTCCAATTGACCGCGATCAGATTTCTGTGCCAACGCATGAGCGTGTCGGGCGTGACTATGGTGGTCACGCTGTCGAGGCCCTTCCTGCCTAGTAGCTTGGCCTTCGCGGCCAAGCGTGGACGTTGGTCATCGGAGAGCATGAGCTTGCGGCCATGCATCTGTTCCTTGAGCACGCGGTTCTCTTCGACGAGGTAGGCGATGACATCGGCCTGGTGTTTGTTCACGAGGCCGGAGAGAGCCATCAGGAGCACTTGGATTGGGTAGGTTTCGGCCAGCATGGGCACATTCTACCGCCCTGGAAAACCCCTAAATTGCAGGCGAATGGCCACGGCTCAATAAATGGACACTACGCGAGCCTGTCAATGCCTCCGACTTAGCCCCTTTTAGGGTATGGCCCTTAGTACGCTATAGCGTCGGTTCCGCGAGCGGCTAGGGCGTCACCGGCTCGCCGATGGCTGGGTCAGACTTTGCCCAGTTGGCTAGGGAACCGAGGTCCTGGGACATGCGGTTCTGTTCGGCTTCTGTCGGGCCGTAGGATCCGCGCAGGCGGCCGTGGCGGTCCAAGACGAACGCGCTGGCTTCGGCTACGCCGGCGCTGTTGCAGAGGGCGAGGAGGGTGGCGCCCTCTTCGTCGAGTAGGAATAGATTGTTCGGGCGCCGGGCGGTCTTCTCGGTGATGAACTGGGAGAGGGTCCCCGGCTGGCCGTTTTGGACCAGGGCGATGTTCATCACCAGGGATCCGAGACCGCGCAGACGTTTTCGGCTGACGCGGTAGGCTGTGAAGTCCGACTCGGAGCTTTGCGGCGTGCCCAGGTCGAGGACGCGAACGACCAAGAGGTGGCCAGCTAGATCGGCGACAGTGACCTGCTCGCCGCCTTCGGTGGTCAGCTGGAAGGACTCGGCCTCACGGTCGAAGCCCCCGACGGGATCGGGGAAGTCCAGGCTCAGGCTCTTGTAGAGCGGCATAGCCCATAGGCAAGAGATCGCGATGCCCCAAAACCAGAGGCTGCCGACGATTCGCCTGAAGAGCGAGGGGTTCTCAGCAGGCATCGCTCATGAGCCGGTTTGCCAATCGTTCCAACTCGCGTTTTGATGACGCTCGGCGGAATTTGGCCTCGGAGGCGAGTGCATTGATCGCCGGGGACGCCCAAATTCGCAAGGTGCCGTCAGAGAGCGAGGCGCAGCCGAGCGCTTTGGGGCTGCTAGCGAATGGACTCATGAACAATGCGGGCTAGAGGCCGCGTTCAAAGGAGGTCAGCTTGCGTATCCAAAAGAGGACGCCGGTGACCACTAAGTAGGGAACTGCCAAGAAGGCGAGTACGTAAGCCAGGGTTTCCCAACCGGCGCCCACCGAACAGGTCGGGCAGGCGCTGGCGGAGCCTGCGAGCGCGGCGACCGCGCCGGCGGCAAGGAATAAGCGCGCGCCGGAAAGAATCAATTTCGGACCGATCATCTCAAGGCTCCTAACGGTAGTGGCTCTCCAACATGATGATGATGACGGCAAAGCCCATATAGACCGGCGTGTAGCCAATGAATCTCAGCCAGGCTTTCTCGCTCTTCAAGTGCATGAAATAGAGCGCGACCAAGGCGGCTTTGGTGATCGCCAAGATGGTCAGCAGGAGCATCTTGGTCGTACCGCTCCAGGTGGCGCCATAGACCTCGGGTACGAAGACCTCGAAGAAGGTGAGGGCGCCCAGAATCAAGAAGATCGTGACGTAGGTGCCCCGGTGGCTCGGGTGGCTGGGTGCGTGAGCTGCGTCGATGCCGCCAGCTTCAGAGGGGATTGACTGATGTCCCATAATGATTCAGCTGTGGAAGCCTTAGAGCAGGTAGATAAAGGTGAAGACCAGGATCCAGACCAGGTCGACGAAGTGCCAGAACAAACCGACGAGCTCAACAGGGCTGAAGCTCAATCCGCCTTGCGTGTATTTCCCGGCGAGCGCGCCCTTGAGAATACAGCACAAGTAAATGACACCGGTGAGCACGTGCAATCCGTGAAAGCCCGTGACCGCGTAGAAGGTGGTCCCGAACAGGTTGTTGATCGGCTCGCCTTGGAAGCTGCTTGTGCTGAATCCGATTCCCGAGTGCACCAAGTGGTAATACTCGTAGACCTGGATTCCGAGGAAAGCGACCCCGCCCGCGATGGTCACGCTCAGCCAGCGAACGAGTCCGCCTTGATCCTTCTCTTGGGCCGCCAAGACGGCGAACACCATCGAGAGCGATGAGCAGATTAGGATGAAGGTGGCGACAGCCGTGAGGCCAATGCCGAGGACTTCAGCCGGGATCGGCCAATCTTGCGCGGAGGAGCGCAGGATGCCGTAGCCAAATAGCAAGCCGCCGAAGGACATGCCGTCCTGGGCGATGAACATCCACATAGCGATCTTGCCGCCGGTGGCCTTGCCAAAATATTTGAGGTCCTCAATCAGCTCGGGGGAATCCCCGTGCTCAGAGGTAGCAACGTGTGCGGCGCTCATTAGAGATTCACCCTTAGAAGACGAAAAAGCCCAAGTAGAGGACGATCCAAACAACGTCAACGAAGTGCCAGAAGATCACTATGTTGTTGACAGTTGAAAAACGATGGGAGCCGTAGCGACCTGTGGAGAGGCCGTACCAAGCCCACATAAGAGATGTAAGTCCCGCGACGACATGGAGCGCGTGGAACCATGTCAAGCCGTAGAACAGGGACTCATAGAGTCCGGAACTCGGCACGCGGCCAGCTCCGATCAAGTCGAGCCAGAGAATCGACTGCAAGACGGCAAAGCCCACGCCCAGTCCGACACCGAAGGCCCAGGCGCGCTGGGCTCCAGCCTTGTCAGCCTCGGAGACTTTGCCCGCTCTGAGCGGGTCCCAAGTTCGTATAGCGCGGTGCAGACCTACGCTACTTGCAATCAAGATCAAGGTCGCAACCGTGGCCAAGGGGAAGGACGGCAAAGCAATCCCTTCCGGCGGCCAAACCCCCACTCGTGCACGCAGCACGAGGAAGGCCAAGAAGACTGTCGCAAAAGCCATCGACCACGAACCGATAAAGAAAATCATGCCCAGAGTCGTATCGACCCGTGACTTGATTCCCTCTTCCGGTAGTTGTGTGGTGGCTGTGGCGTTCACTTTGATTCGGCTGCTTAGATTTTCCTTAGGCGCTCAGCTCGGCAGTTCTTCCGTCATCGAAATCCAATCCGTGCCCTCAGGCAGGTTGGGATGACTGAATTCGTGCGGGCCGGTATGCACCGTGGGAATCTCTTTGAAGTTGTAGTGCGGAACCGGGGTAGGAACGGCAGCCCAATCGAGCGTGCCAACTTCCCACGGGTTCTGCGTGGCGGGTTTGCCCCACCAACGACTCTTGATGAAGTTGAAGACGAAGATCAGCTGAGCGGCGCCGAGCACGAAGGCAGCGTGGGTCGCTAGCTTGTTCAAGTGCATCAGGTCCCGTAGGTACGGTGCATTCGTGTGATCGAAGTAGCGACGCGGCATGCCCGCGTAGCCCATGACGAACATGATGCAGAAGACCGAGACCAGCGGAATGAAGGTCAACCAGAAGTGAGCCTTGCCCAAAGACTTGTTCATCTCGCGACCGAACATCTTCGGGAACCAGAAGGAGATACCAGCGAAGGCACCGAACAGTGCAGAAGCCGCCATCGTCAGGTGGAAGTGGCCCACAACGAAGTAGGTGTCGTGCAAGAAGATGTCCGTTCCAATCGTCGCCAGATAGATACCGGTGAGACCACCGAGACCAAAGACGACGATGACGGCCATAGACCACAACATCGGGACTTCGAGGCGCAGCCTTCCACGCCAAAGAGTGTGCAACCAGCTGAAGAAGAGGATCTCTGCCGGAACAGAGATGATCATCGTCAAGAGCATGAAGCTCTCCCCGAGCATCGGAGACAGTCCCGTGGTGAACATGTGGTGACCGTAGACCACTGCGGACATAATCGTCACAGCGCTCATGGCCCCGACCTGCAAGCGGTAGCCGAAGGCAGGCTTACGAGCGAAGAACGAAAGCAAGTCACCGATGATTCCCCAGGCGGGCAGAATCAGGATGTAAACCTCAGGGTGACCGAAGATCCAGAACAGGTGTTGGTAGAGGATCGGGTCGCCCCCGCCTCCGCCCTGCATGATCGAAGCGGGCACGTAGAAGCTCGTTCCGAAGACGCGGTCCATGATCAGGAGCAACATGGCGGAGCCGATGACCGGCACGAACAGAACGTTCAGCGCCGAGGTCAAGAAGATGCCCCAAACCGTCAGCGGCAAGCGGCCCCAGCTCATGCCGGGTGCGCGCAAGCGGATGACCGTCGTCATGTAGTTGATGCCACCCATGATCGAGCTGATCCCGATGAAGAACACCGCGATGGCCCACATCGTCTCGCCCATTCCAACCGCACCGACTGTCGTCGAAAGTGTTGGATAGCCGGTCCAGCCAGCCTCCGTTGCGCCGAGCGGCACAAATAGCGAAGAGAAGCCGATCGCGCCGCCGATGAACATTGCCCAGAAGGACAAGCAGTTCAAGAGCGGGAAGATCATGTCGCGCGCTCCAATCATGAGCGGGATGCACCAGTTGCCGAACGCTCCGATCAACAGGGGCGTCAGCCCCAAGAAGATCATGATCGTTCCGTGCATGGTGAACAACGTGTTGTACGTCGCCGGGTCAAGGACCCCGTGGGTGCGCGGGAATAGGAAGTCTCCGATGACGGGAACCGGCTCGCCGGGGTTAGCCAATTGCCAGCGAATCATCATCGCCATCAATCCGCCAATGCCTAGCCAGATGAGTCCGAACCACAAGAACTGCTTCGCGATGACCTTGTGGTCAACCGAGAAGACGTGCTTGCGGAAGAAGTTGGTGGGTTCCTCGTGGATGTGATCAGCACTCATGATGAATAGTCTTCCCACTCCCAGGCCCATTGAGCTTCCTGGTCGTCGGCATCGTAGGCGGCGTTGCCCATGTGGCTCGCCTCTTCTTCCCACGCATCAAAAACGTCTTGTTCAAGCACGGTCACTTTGCCGTGCATCATGTAGTGCGCGTAGCCGCACAGCTCAGCGCAAAGGATGGTGAAGTCGCCCGCCTTGATCGGCTTGAACCACAGCGCGTTGATGTCGCCGGGGTTCACGTCCTTCTTCATCCGCATCTCGGGCAGGAAGAGCGCGTGAATCACGTCCTTGCTGGTCATCTGCAGGCTGACGGGGCGATCGAGCGGAACCGTTAATTGGTTGGTCTCGAGGATGTCGTCGGCGGTTCCAAACTCGCCGTCGAGCCCCTCACCGCGGAAGCTCCAGGCCCACTGCTGGCCAAGGACTTGGACACGGTAGATGGCGGCGTCTTCCTCCGCCGGAAAAGCCCAATAAGCCTCGCGCAGGTCGCGCATGGCGATCACGAGCACCCAAGCATCGAGCACGACGAAGGTGATCACCGAAATCACGGCGGTCAGACGTTTGTCGCCCAACCCGGAGCCATGATCGTAGGTAGCCTTCTTACCCGGGCGGTCCCGATCTCGAACGATCGGAATGATCATCAGAATCAGAACCAAGGCGAAGCTGACAACGCATAGAGCGGTAATCAGCCAGAACAAGTCATGGAAACGGTAGCCGTAGTCCGAAGCTGCAGGCCAAGGTGTGTAGCGCTTGCCAGAGCCCTGGGCATCTGCGATGCCCGCGAAGACCAAGACTGCCAACGCCTGCGCCCACTTGCGCGAAGCCAGGCTTCCCATCAGGGATGCAATTCGATTTATGATTCCCATCTAGAGCCCCTCTCGCAGACTTTTCATCAGCTCGCGGCGCTCGACCGGCTTGCCTTTGTAGTTCTTGATCATGCTGTCGACGTAGTGCGCCAAGGCCCATAGGTCTTCGTCCGGCAGAGCGCCCTTCCAAGCTGGCATAGCCGTGCCCTTGATGCCCGAGGCAATCGTCTCGAACAAGTCTTGAGTCGTCCTACCGGAGCGCACCGTATGGAAGGTGAAGTCCGGCGGAAGAATCTTGACCGGCTTGCCGAGTACCTCGTACATCGAATCCTTGATCACCGGCAGATAGAGGTTCTCGCGGAACTTCGTGCCTTCCTCTTTGCCGATCATCTTCGGCAAAGCAATCGGGTTGACGTAACCCGGGTGACAGGACATGCATTGAGCATTGTCGTGATAGATCTTCTCACCAGCCTTGATCGCAAAGTTCTCGCGACCCTTCCAGGGATCTTCGCCCGACTCGACCACGTCACCTACAACGGCGAAGGGGTCGCGCCAACCGGTTCCTTCCGGCGAGAGGCTCTTGATGTACTGGATGATTTCCATCAACTGCACCTCGGAAAGATCCCACGGGAGCATCGGGGTGCCATCCAAACCGCGCTTGATCAGGCGCATCAGCGCGTCATCACTCGGCAAGGAAGCCAAGACCTTCGTGAACTTGAAGTTGCTCTGACGGAAGTCACGCGGCGAAGGCCGCAAGTGCTGAGCGGAACGACCGTAGCCGTCGCCCTCAAGCCCGTGACAACTCGAACAGAACTGGACGAAATCGCGACGACCACGCGTCAGCAGATGGGGTCCAACCCATTGCCAGTAGGCATAGAAGTCTTCTTCTTCGTCGTAGCGCAGTTGGTAGAAACCCTCAGAGTCAACCCAGCCGGGCTCACCGTCGAGGGCGTCTTCGCTGTAGCTGAAGCGCGTATTGCCTGCTTCAGCTTGGCTCTCATACCACTCCGCATTAGGAGCGAGCAACCAAGCCCCCTCATCAATCGTGAGCGAGACGCCGCGCGGAGCGCGTGAATGCGGGACTTCAGGTTGCGGCTCAACATCGTGCGCAGCTTCTTCCGCGTGACCGTCTTGAGACGGTCGGAAGAAGCCGAGTACTTTCGAAGAGCTCAGCGTGCCTACAGCCACGGTGGCCAGGCAAAGGAATTGGATGACAGGGCGCCTCATTGGTGTCCTCAAGTCGTCGGTGGGCTAGACAAGTGTTCTGATAGGGCTGAGTGAAACGACGCGCGCCATGCTCAAACCCAGGCTGTGAAAAATGCCTTTGAATACTTCTTCAGAGGAAGACCGAGGCACTCGGCCCTGGACTCCCCCCGTGTTCAGTATTCGAAGAACTACTCCTCGAAGGAGAAAGTGACGGTCTCTGCGCCTGAATCGGCGACCGTAACTTCAGCTGTTTGCTTGCCGAGCGACTCGTGCTCGGCAGTCAGCGTGTAGGAGCCAGCGGCGAGCTTCGGCAAGGTGAAGTTGCCGTCTGCGTCGCTGACGATGAAGAAGGGGTGATCGAAGACTGCAACCTGGCAGTTCATCCAAGCGTGCATGTCGCACTTGATGTCGAAGGTCTTGTCCTTCTGCTTCATCGGCTTGACTAGCGCCGGTGCACCAGCGGGCTGAGCGCTGTTGAACACCGGGTTACGCTTCGAGTACGAGTGCACGTTGTGCACCGTATCGTCGCTGTTCTCGATCGAAAGCTCCTGGCCCGCCTGCATGGCGATCACGTGCGGCGTGTACTGACACCCGACTTGATTGAGCGTGACCTGGCCCGTGCCCTTGGCGAATTTATAGCCAGTGAGGCCCTTGGAGACCGAAATGATTACGTTGGAGAGGCCACCGTTGTTGACGATCACTTCTTCGGTGAGGAGTGAGCCGGAGCAGACAGCGTCTGCAGCCGTGTCGATCCCTGCACGCTCGGGGACTGTGCCCTCGAACTTAACCGAGCCAGAAACCGTGGCGGTTCCCATGGAAGCCGCCCAGTCCTGCTTATCGCCGGACTTCTTAGCTCCAGTGTCAGCAGCGGCCTTCGAGGAACCAGCTTCGGGCGCATCCGCTTTTGCGGGCTGCGAGGTGCTGGTGGAGGATTTGGGCTTTGTAGTGGGAGCAGCGTCGGAGCCTCCACACGCCGTCAAGGCGAGGAGGGCGCTGAATCCGATCAGGTAGCGGTTCATAACCGTAACTAAGTCGTGTTGGATTGGTTCGTGGATCTGAAGGAAATGCCTTCGCGCAGATTCTGCCGGGGAGCTTAGCGAGGATGCCCCCTTAAGAACTAGATGACCCGTCTTTTTGTTGAAGGAGTCTTCTGGATTTTATCGCAGTCTTTCCCGACTCCAACGGCCCGGAACCTAATCGCCCAGGCTGCAGCGCTCCAACCAGAGCTCCCGACCTAACTCCGAGAGCTCATTCACACAACGAAGATGCTCGGCACAAGCCTGCAAGCCGTTGTTCGCGGAGAGCCCCGCCCCCACATCGCCAAACAAAACAGCGCCTTCCAAGAGCCCCCTCGAGATACGCGAAAATGGCGACATCTCAGCCTTTACGAGCGAGTTAACCAGCCACAAGTCGCTGTCCCCGCTGCCTTCAATTGCGTTCCTGCGCTTGGAGATCACCACGCAGCGGTCGAAGAGAGCGACCCGCGCTCCGTAAATTGCGACGCCCTCGCTCTCGATCCGAGACTTGCTCGCCATAAGCATCGATCGGCCGCCGAATCGAATACCAGCTGAAGTTGGCTCCGCCCCGGGTCGCGGGAGGATTGAACTGCGCTCCAGGTTCAGGAGGGCATCGGTGCCCAAGAGCCCCAGATTGCCACCACGCAAGAGACAGTCACGAATCGTCAGGCGCGACTGCACCACATTGATTGCGATACCGCTCTCGGGCACGATCGAGAGGTTCTCGAAAACCGCGTCGCAGCCCTTCATCACTGTAAATCCCACGTGCAACACGACGCCGTCCTCGCCTCGAATGCGGAAGGTCCCGCCCTCGATGACGATCTGCTTACCCCCGGGGAGAGGCTCGTAAATACCAGCTGGTAGCACAAAATCGATGATTTGGCCCCCGGCTGAGCTCAGAGCTTCCAGCTCCTCAATGAGAAGATCCGTGCTTGGAGCCTCTAATTTCACGACCAGATCCGGCTTGAACTCGCGATTTCGCGTGCTGCGCGCCAAGTCCGCCGCCCCGCGCAGTCTTGCGACGGGATCCTCCACCAGGCGCAATGCGCAGTCCAAGAAGAGGTCGTCCGAGCTGCGCCCGAATTGAGCGGTGAGAAAGCGCGCCAGGACGCTGCGCTCGCGTGCCGAGTGGAACTCGGAGCTCGAAAGCGCCCGGGCCCGGGCCAATTCGTGGCGCGCCTGGGCTTGGACCAACTCTGACCACGGCTCCGAATCCGCGATTTCATCGGCCACGAGCAAGTCTAGTTCCACGGGCCACTCATCGCGCACCCGACGCCTCTCGGTCGAAGCGACTGCCCAGGGCTCCAAACCCGGGCCCAGTCCATCTGCCTCCAAGGTGCTCGCCAAGCTGGCGCACAAGCGCACAGCCTCTTCAGGATCCGCCTCCGCCAAGACCCGCCGCCAAAGCCCGACCAAAGACGCGCTCGTTTCACGCCAGCCAAGCCCGCGTAAGGCCGCCGAAGCGCGCGCACCGATCGAGCTGTCCGTCCAGTCGGGATGGGGTGGCCGCTCGCAGCCCAATTCCTCTGCCCGAATGCTCAGAAAGAGTCGTGCCAAACCGCGCGCGACGACTTCGTCACCACCCGCTTCTTTCAAACCCGACAAGAGCAATTCGTGCGCCGCCGCCGCCAACTCCACATTGTCCGAACGCAACGAATCGCGCAGCACCGGCCAAGCATCTTCGCCCAACGCAACAAGCACGGCACGCGCACGCCCACGCTTGTCGTAGTCATCTGAACCCAGGTCCAAGATCGCGCGTTCCAGCATCGCCGCGCGCGCCTCATCACTGTCGTCCCCCACCAAGACCGTCAGAGCTTCACTCGCTGCTGATAGTTGTTGTCCAACCAATCCTTGTCGAACGCGATAGCGCACGAGCAACTGATGGCCAGCATTCTTATCCGCCAAGATATTGTCCGTTGCCGCGCCTTCAATGCACCACATCCAGTCGCCAGCATCGAGAGTCCTCTCGCGTTCAACCACCATCAACAACTCACCGCTCGGCGGCAACTTGCGCGTCTCTGAAAACTCAAAGACGACACCAAGCTCTGCGTCCCAATGCGCATCCGGCCGCTCCGGTTTTGGCGCAAAGACCCGCTCACCGCTAAGATCCACTTGACGCGTCAAAGTCACCACATCCCCGTCGATCTTTTCCACTCGAACCAGGCAATAGACACCCTCTGAAAGCCTTAAAGCCAAAACGCGCCCAACGGACACAAAGAAGCGCTGCTGACGATACCCGTCAAAGAGCACGTCGGGTAAGACCCACTCCAATTCCTCGCTCGCCGTCAACATGCGCGCCTCAACGCCTTCACCCGGCAAGATTTGAACGCCATTCGGCCGCACGTATTGAACGGTGATATCTTCGCGCAACCGGTCGCTAATCGCGCTGAGCAAGTTGATGCTAACGCCTGGCCCAACGTTGATCCGCCGGTCCGGGGGCTCTATACCCGCGACGCCCGTAGCGGTTGATCCAAAACTAAGTTGCGGACGTACACGCGACACGCGGTACTCGGTCAAGTATCCCAAGGCGACTTCATCGTCAAGCCACTCGGTCCCGCCCACTCGCGCAACCTCATGCCAATCCGTACGCCGCGCTATCGGTCCCGCCGGCACGCGGCGCCTTTCAATTCGAAACAATGCGCTGCCGTCCGCATCCCAATTCAACTGCACTCCCGCCGGCCCCGAACTCGCGAACAGCTCGCTAGGCTCGCGCACTATTTCGCGCAGTCGCAAATCGGGCTCCAACATGTATTCAAGGGTCACCGCTTGCGGCGAAACAGCCAAGACTCTCAGTGCACCCCAAGCCTCTTCAAAGCAGTCGAAAACCAGCTCCTGCCCGACCACCGGAGTCGACCCTGAAACCGCCTCGCCACCATCCCGATCGATCCTGATCCGTCCTTTTTTCTCTCCCGCCACGAGCAGCCTTAACGGGGTCTCCGACCCCAAGTGCCCCGACGAATACGTCAAGCTCGGCCGATCATTCTCCGCCCGATTCGCGACAAGCCCCGTCTGTAAATCGAGCACAAAGTTCGCCGGCAGCTCGACAGTCGCCCAAACCCGCTGAGCTTCCTCCTCCGCAGCAGCCCCACCAATCCCCACAGCCAACTCCGCCCCACGCGCTACCTCCACCCCGCCGATCATCAGCGCCAGGCCATACAGGAAGTGAAACAAGGTGTTTTTCATAGGGAACCGACTCCGGGGACCAGACTCTACAGACGGCACTCTGGGGCAGGAAAGCCGTCATCCAATCCTACCCCCGATCCGTACGCCCCGCCCCTTCCCCGCGCGAGTCCCGAGGCCTAGAATTCTCTAGCTAACCGTGGGGACGTAGCTCAGCTGGTAGAGTGTCGCGTTCGCAATGCGAAGGTCGAGGGTTCGAGCCCCTTCGTCTCCACCACCTGCCCTACATGAGAATCTAGGTCGTAGCGCGCACTGCCTGGCCTGACCTGACCTGACCTGAAAGCTACTTGGTCGGGCGACCTAATTGGTCTGGCGACAGTCATTTCGCTGTTCGGGCATTTCGCTGTTCGGGAAGACAAGCATCCAACTGCTTTCCCTGGCTCGATTAGTCCATGACTGACTTTAAAGGGCTGATAGTGCTCGCGAATCGGAGCTTGCCCTAGATCTAGACCGAGGCCATGCAGTCTCGGGATTCTGGGGAGATGCGGACCGTTCCGTCGCCGAAGAACTAAGAAGCTGGTCCGCAATTCAAGCTCGCGACTTCGCGCCTAGCACCTTCCCAGTGGACCCGCTGCGTCTCTTTGCACGCAGATGGGATCCGCTGCGCTTACCCCCGCTTTCGCGGGCCATTCTTGCGGCGACCCGGCACGATCAGGCCAGCAGCGACGTCGTCGGCAAACTTCTCGAGCGCACTGAGGAGGCTGTCGCCGTAGCGGTCGATCTGCCATTCCAGCAGCCCCTCGATCGCCTTGAGTTCGTCCATGCTACTCGGCGCGCTGCGCACCAGTCGCAAGAGCACGTGCCGGTTCAAGATCAGCGATGCGTCGAACTGTTCGTCCTTGGACCGATCCCTACGCCAGCTCTTGAGCCGTTCGAAGAGCTCCATCTGAATCTGATCCAATCCGCCCGTGCCGTCCTTCGGGGGCAAACGCGGCAAGTCATCTAGGGGACCTAAATCTTCCGCGCGATCGAGCGCGTCGAGGATCTGCTCGCCGATACGCCGCACCTGACGCCAGGAGAAACCGTGCACATCGACAATGCCTTGCGTCGAATCCGGACGCGCAATCGCTGCTTCAACGATCGCATTGTTGTTCATGATGCGAAAGGGAGGCACGTCGGATTTGTGGGCCAGCTCGTCGCGCAAGATGAACAGTTCGCGCAAGGCTTGGCGCGAGTTTGGTGAGAGCGCGCGGGCGCCCTTGAGACGGACCCATTCGTCCGGGTTGAAAACCGCCGCCGGGGTATCGAGGGCCTCCAAGCGGCGGCACTCACCATCGAGGATCATGTGCCGTCCAAGGCGATTGAGTTCGTCCCGTTGGATGAGACGCAACTCGTGCAGATAGTGGGTGTCGAGGCGTGCGTAGTCGATTTGACGCTCGCTGAGCGGGCGCTCGCCCCAATTGGAACGTTGCATCGACTTGTCCAGGACGATGTCGAAGTGCTCTTCGAGGACCGAGGCCAGGCCGGGGCTTTGAGAGCCGAGGGCGGAGGCGGCTAGGCGGGTGTCGAAGATGTTTTTGAAGCGGAAGCCGTAGTCGCGGCCCATGATCAGGACGTCGTATTCGCCGTCATGGAAGATCTTGACCTTGGACTCATCGGCGAAGAACTGGCCGAGATCCGCCAGATCGATGTCCGCGAGGGGGTCGATCAGATAGTCGTGATCGCCGGCTGTGATCTGGATCAGACAAACCTTCTCCCGATAGCTGAAGAAGGAGTCCGCCTCCGTGTCCACGGCGATTACATCCTCATCTTCGAGGACATCTAGCAGATCCTCGAGGCCGTCTTGGTCCTCGATCACCGTCGGCGGCGTCAGGTCTGTCGTCATGGGAGTTAGAAGTCGCCGGGAACTAGCGGCCCTGAAAATAAGAGAGGCCCTCCGCAGAGCGGAAGGCCTTGTAAGTGGCGAGGATGACGGGACTTGAACCCGCAACCTCCGGCGTGACAGGCCGGCACTCTAACCAATTGAGCTACATCCCCGCGTGTTGGGTGGGGAAGTATAGCCAGCGGATTCCGCTCGTCCAGAGTGAGAGCGAAAACTCCGTGATGGAATGTACTTACTTTTTGGCGGCGCCGGCGCCGGCCGACTTCGCCGTAGACCACGCGGCCATCAATTCGGGTAAGTCGAAGCTATTGATTGGTCCGTCCAACTGCTCTTCCATGTGCCTAAAACGGCCCTCGAAGCGCCTTAGGGCCGAACGGAGGGCTTCTTCGGGGTCGAGGCCAACGTAGCGGCCGAAGAAGGCGGTGGCCATCAGGAGGTCGCCGAGTTCGTCCTGGACGCGCTGCAGAGTTTCTCCCTGCATTCGAGTTTTTGGTCCGGCGTCGAGGTCTGTGGTCGCCAAAGCTTCGCGCAATTCGCCAAGCTCCTCCTCTACTTTGGCCCAAGCGCCGGCCGCGGTCTTCCAACGAAAACTGGCGCCGACCGCCTTATCGCAGGTCCCAGCGGCACGCGAGAGGGCGGGCATGCCGATCGGCAGTCCGGCGAGCACACTGGTGTCGGCCGCTTGTCCGGCACGCTCCTCGTCTTTGACCGAATTCCAGCTCGCGAGGGCCTCTTCAGCGTCCCCAGCCTCCTTATCGCCGAAAACGTGAGGATGGCGCCGGATCATCTTCTCGTGGACCGCGCGCGTGGCGGCTTCGATATCAAATCTACCGGCTTCCTGAGCGATACGGGAGATGAGCGCCAGGACCATCAATAGATCGCCCAGCTCCTCGCAGGTGTGAGCGTCGTCCTCGAGTTCGATGGCCTCGACCAACTCATAGGCCTCCTCGAGCACAAACTTGGCCATTGAGCGCACGGTCTGCTTGCGATCCCAAGGGCAACCGCCCGGTTCACGCAGGGCGTCGACCACTTGAAGGAGCTGTTCGAGGGCTTCGGAGCGTTTGGAAGTCATTATTTGCTAGTCATTGCGTGGGAGTCACTGCGATTGTTGGCCGGTCAAGTAGGGCACGGGGTCCGTCTCCCCCGCTTCGGCGAAGCCTTTGAGGCGCAGAATGCAGGCGTCGCAGGTACCGCAACTGTGCACGACTTTGTCGACGGTTTGCGGAGCGTAGCAAGTGTGAGTTAGGCCGAGGTCCACGCCGAGCTCCTTCGCGCGGCGCACGATGCCCGCTTTCGTGAGTTCTAGCAAAGGGGCGTGAATCTTAAAATGGACGCCATCTACGGCACCTGCTGCGGTGGCCACTTGTGCAAGCGCCTCAAAAGCCTGCAAGAATTCAGGACGGCAATCGGGATAGCCCGAGTAGTCGAGCGCGTTGACACCAATGAATATGTCGCGCGCGCCGAGCACTTCAGCGAGGCCCAAGGCGACGGACAAGAAGACCGTATTGCGCGCGGGAACGTAGGTCACAGGGACGCCTTCGCCAATCTCATTCACAGAACGCGATTTCGGCACCTCGATATCGTCGGTCAATGCAGAACCGCCGAGAGCGCGCAGGTCGAGATCAACGGTCCGGTGCGTTTCCGCGCCGCCCGCCTTGGCCACGATCGCCGCCGCCTCGAGCTCGACCAGGTGCCTTTGACCGTAAAAAAAGGAGAGGGCATGGGGCACAAAGCCGGCCGCGTGTGCCTCCGCCAGGCAAACGGCGGAATCCATGCCTCCGGAGAGCAGGCAGATAGCCAGGGGTTTTGTCGATGTTGAACTCACCCGCGCAAGGTAACCCAAGCGTACTTCCGCTGACAATCCTAACGTTCGCGGGAGAGTTGCCTTCCCCGCCCCAAGCAAGCGGACTAGGATAGCTGCCCAATCACCGCCCCCATTCCTCTAGATCGAGCCGCAAATCCCCGTGTCGCAGCCCACCACAGATCAAGTCCTCACCGCCCTCCGCCAGGTCCAAGACCCTGATCTCCATCAGGACATCGTCACCCTCGGCTTCGTCACCAAGAACGAAGTGAGTGGCGGCAATGTGGATGTAATAATCAACTTGACCACACCCGCGTGTCCGGTCAAAGACCAGCTCAAGCAGGAGGCAGAAGACGTCATCCGCGCCATTCCCGGCGTCACCGATGTCAAAATCGAAATGACCGCCGTCGTCAAGGGGTCGGGTAACACCGGTTCCATCTTGCCCGACACGATCGCCCACGTGGTCGCAGTCTCATCCGGCAAGGGCGGAGTTGGCAAGAGTACGGCAACTGTCAACCTTGCATGCGCTTTGCAACTTACAGGCGCGCGCGTAGGCATCCTCGACTGTGACGTCTACGGTCCCGACATCCCGATGATGATGGGCCTCGCTGGTCAACCGCAATCCAACGGCAAGAAGATTCAGCCCAAGGAACGCCACGGCATCAAGACGATGTCGATCGGCTACATGGTCGACGAGGACAAGCCTATCATGTGGCGCGGTCCGATGATTCATAAGTTCATCGAGCAATTCCTGCGCGACGTGGATTGGGGCGATCTCGATTACCTCTTGGTCGACATGCCCCCGGGCACGGGTGATGCGCAAATCTCACTCGCTCAAGTCGTTCCGCTTTCCGGTGCAGTGATCGTCACGACGCCGCAAGCTGTCAGTACCCTCGACGTCAGTAAAGCCATCGCGATGTTCAAGCAAGTGAACGTCGAAGTGCTCGGCATCGTCGAGAATATGGCGGGCTTCGCCGTTGAAGGAACGGGCCCCGCAGGTGCGGAGCTTGAGTTCGACTTCGGCGATCACAAAGAGAAGGTCACAGTTGACGCCTCCGGCAAGTTCGGCACGACCGTCGACATCTTCGGCAAGGGCGGCGCCGACAGGTTGGCCGCGCGCTTTGGTTTCCCGGTCCTCGGCAGCATCCCGCTCAATCCCTCCGTGAGAATGGGCGGCGACGGTGGCGACCCTGTCGTAGTCGCCGAGCCTGATTCGATGATCGCAGCCAGCTTCCGTGAAGTTGCGGGTAAGTTCGCGCAACGCTTGGCGATGAAGCAGTTCCAGTTGCCGATTCTGCAGTAGGACGCAAGCAACACCCGATTGCCGACGAGTTCGATCCGAGAACGCCTAGGAGATTGATGACTCACAAAGGGCCCGATGCACGGCATGTGCATCGGGCCCTTTTTGATACAGGCTGCTGGGGAAAGGCGGAACTCCGATTTAGTGCCAGTCGACCCGCACAGCGTCAGTCAGGTTGAACCCTTGACCGATCACCGGATCGCGGTACCAACACTGCAGAAAGGTCGTCGCACCGGGAACCATTCCGATGGCCGCGGGATCCGTTAGTAAATCGAGGCTCATCCCGACAACTCCCTGCGAGTCGGCGTTTACCACGGGCGGGATGCGAGTCACCACACCGCTCGTACACAAGACTCCCGAGCCCAAGGGGGCATTGTCCACGTTCGTTCCGTGGAAGAACAAGGCGGGAGCTCCGGTCGGGAGACCGCTGGCACGCAAGTTCAATTGATTGCAACCGAGCAGTTCACTTCCCATGACTTCGAGCACCGCGCCGGGGCCAACACTGTTGGGATTGCCCGTGCAGTAGCGCGTGCCGATCGGAGGCAGGTCGCCGGGGCAGAGACCCCCCAGACAGTTAAGGCTGAGATTGTAGGAAAGTGTGTCGTTGTGACCTGCGTCGGAGACCATCAGGTGGTAGGTCCCGTCGAGAGTCAGTGAAGTGGTAATGCTCGTCGTACAGCCCCCGCTCCCCCCCGAGCAGTAATTTCCATCGATGATAACTCCCTGCGGATCGACGAGTTGGACGTGCGGATCATCGCCGTAGCCAGAGGTGTTCATCACGACCCGGACCGTTGAATTAGCGGCACCCTCGAACGCGAAGAAGTCGTAGTCGGTTGTGAAGTTGATGGTGCCGGACACATTCGCCCCATACTCAAATGCAGGGACACAGTCCGCCGGAGGGACACGTTGCAAAGACATCGAGTACGACATCGTGTCGTTGTCGCCAGCGTCAGAAATCCAAATGGTGTAGTACCCGTTTTCCGTCAAGAGCGTGTCAATCGTGACTGTGCAGCCAGCGCTCCCGCCGGAACAGTACTTGCTCTGCACGAGAACGCCCAAGGGATCATAGAGCTCGATCCTCGGATCGTCGCCGTAGCCCCCCGTCTGCACCGTAATCAAGATGTGATCGCCAATCTCACCAAGGAATAGGTAATTGTCGTAGTCCGCCACGGGGCTGATGACTCCGCCAGTTGTGTGCATTTGATACTCCATCATGGCCGGTTCGCTGCCCTCGACATGTGCAACGGAAGGCTCAAACTCACCTGCGCTAGCTGAGCCAGTCGCGGCAAAGAGGAAAGTGAAGAGCGCCAAAGATGTACCTGCGCCCGAACGACGCTTACTTGTGAATGAGGGTTTCATAATCATTACGGTGATCTTGAGGTTGTCGGATTCGGGACAGGAGTGGCTCAATTGGCCTTTCAGATCCCCGTCGGGGCGGTAGAACGCGGACTGTCCGGATCGCAGCCCCTGTTTCTCAAGTTATTTGGACATCGAGGCTGCGCAGCCCGTCGAACCCGTGCACAGTCCTATTGCTACAGGTGATTCGAGCCCCCCACCCCGGCCCTCTTTCAACCGCATGGACCAAGAAAACCCCGAAGACATCGGCGAAATCATCGCCCAATTCGAGACGGAGCTGCGCCGAATCGCCCGCGGAAAAATGCGCAATCAGCCACGCTCGCTGATGCAAACAACGGCGCTCTTGAATTCTGCTTGTCGGCGTATGATCGCGGCCAACAAGGACTCCTCACCGGAATTCGACGATGAAGCCCACTTCCTGCGTGTGGCCGCCAAGACAATGCGCTCGGTATTGACGGACTATGCTCGCAAACGTCAATCGATCAAGCGCGACAAAGGTGTCGATCAACGCCCCGTGGAAGAAATCGAGGCCAATACGGGGCCTAACTTTGTGGATCGCTTGCTGGGAATTCTAACCATCAGTGAAATCATCGAAGAACAAGCAACGGTCAGCCCTGAAAACGCGGCGATCGTCGAGCTGCGCTACTTCGGCGGGTTGACGTTGGAGGAAACGGCTAGTGCCGCCGGAGTGGGTGTGAAGAAAGTCAAGTTGGCCTGCGCACAGTTGAAGCGCCTGCTAGAGCACCGTGACGATTCCTAGCAGTCCGTAGCCAAGAGAACGAGGAGCAGAACCCCATGGCAATCGACAGAGAGTTTGAGCAGCAGGTTTACGAGATCGCTGAACAGGCCATGGACCTTCCGGCCGTAGAGCTGGAAGCCTACCTCGAGCGTGCTTGTGCGGGGCGAGCACACTTGCGCCGCGAAGTGCAGCGTTTTCTCGATTGCATGAGTAGTGGTAACGACTCTTTGCTATCCCCAGGGCTGCAAGAGTTGGTCACGCGAGTGAGCAATGCCCACTCAACCCTATCGGATTCGATAGATGAGAACCGAGTCAGCAAGGTGCCCTACGAGCAGTTGGTCGACCACTTGGCCACACCCTCAGAACACACTCAGTCGCGGTACAAGCTACGTGGTGAGGTCGGTCGTGGCGGAATGGCTGCGGTCCTGCGAGTTTGGGACGAGAATCTGAAGCGCTCGCTAGCGATGAAGGTCATCCTGGGGGATACAGGTAGTAACGAAACCCCAAGAACACCGCCGCCGAACAGCAAGCTCCATCAGCGCTTCCTCGAAGAAGCGCACATCACCGGCAGCCTGGATCACCCTGGAATCGTTCCGGTGCACGAGTTGGGTATCGACGATAAGGGCCGCGTCTACTTCACGATGAAATTGGTGAAGGGTCGCACGCTTGACCAGATCTTCGAATTCGTTGAATGCGGCGAGGAGGGCTGGACGCAAACCCGCGCCCTTGGATTGATCCTGCGGGTTTGTGAAGCCGTCGCATTCGCGCACGAGAAAGGCGTCATTCACCGCGACCTTAAGCCGCGCAATGTGATGGTTGGGCTCTTCGGTGAGGTCTATGTGATGGATTGGGGATTGGCGCGGATTCTCGGAGATGATCGGTCCCTAGTCAATCTGGAGCGAGGTTTCGAGTCCGAATCCCCCGCCCAAACAGATGAGGGCGAGCCTCATCACACTCGTGAAGGAGACGTGCTCGGAACCCCTGCCTACATGCCCCCTGAGCAAGCGCTTGGCAACCAAACTGAAGTCGGACCCCATTCCGACATGTACTCGGTTGGTGCGATGATCTATCGCTTGCTCCTCGGTCGTGCGCCCTACATACGGAAGGGAGAGAAGCCGACGTCGGCGGTCGTGCTCGCACGTGTTGTCGCCGGACCACCCGAGTTATTAGAAGAGCAGACGCTCGATACGCCCGCAGAGCTCTCTGCAATCTGCGAAAAGGCCATGGCGCGCGACTGGACCCAGCGCTACGCGAACATGCAAGACCTTGCTACGGACCTTCGTGCGTACATGGAAGGGCGCGTGGTGCTTGCCTACGAAACCGGCGCATGGCCCGAAGCTAAGAAATGGGTCAAGCGCAACAAGGCCTTGGCCAGTTCGCTCGCCGCGACGATCTTGCTCTTTGGAGTGGCAACGGCGACGACTGGATTCTTGAACCGAAAACTCTCGGCTGCCTACTCAGCCTTGGAGGACAAGACAATGGAGGCCGAAGAGAGTGCAGCGGCAGCAGGGAAGCGCGCTGATGAAGTCCTACGGCTCTCCTTCGCACAGGACTACGAGGATTTGATGCAAGAGGCAGAAGCTCTCTGGCCAGTCCATCCCGACAAGGTCCCAGAGTTGCGGGAGTGGATCTCTACAGCGACCAGCCTCATAGAACAGCTCCCCCTTCTATCAGGAACGCGAGAGGAGTTACGCAGGACGGCAATTGCCCAGACGGAGGAGGAGTGCAAAGCTCAACGCAAGTCTCACCCCGAGTTTGCGAAGTTGGCAGCGCTGCAAGCCAAGGCCTCGGCCAGGCGCAACGCTCTTCTGGTCCGCACCGGTCAAAAGGAGTTGGACTTGTTGACACCTGATTGGAACGAATACCCTCTGAGTGCGGTCGGTTTGAGTGGCTACGCCCTTGAGTGGACCGAGCCTGACAGGGTCATCTTTGGAAAAGAGCGACTGGGTTTGGAGATGGCTTTGCGCGCTGCTGAACTCTCGCCTGAGGATGTCAACGCAAAGCTTCTCCTCACAATTTCATGGGCCTACTTCGCCGTCGGCGACGACGAAATGGCACTCGACTACAGCTATTCTGCTCAGGAAGCTGGGAGTGATGAAGCTGAACAAGTTGGAAAGGAAGCCGAGAGGCTTGAGCAAGCCGTGGCAATAGCGAATACAGAGGAGGCGCTCGCTGCTGCGCAATCCGCCATCGAGGCGATTGATTCGGAATTAGCGGAACTACAGGAGCGCCTCGACGAACGTCGGATCTGGACCTTTCCGACCAATGATCATTCCGAAACGAGAACGCGCTGGTGGCACAGCCAGCTCTCGGGGTTGATCGCCAAACTCGAATCCCTCGAACATGAACGGGAAGGCATGCTCGGCGAAAGTGCAATCAGTGCCGATCACGGCTGGAGCGTTGCCAAGCGCTTGAGAGCGAGCGAAGGGCTTGAGCAGCGATTCGCGAAGGGCGCTGAGTTTGCCGAGCGGTGGGAGCGTGCCCTTCCGCAAATTCATGAAACGCATCCGAACTTGTCCATCACAATGCAGATTGGCCTCGTTCCGATTGGGCAGGATACCGACTCCAACCTGTGGGAGTTTTGGGACGTTCAATCGGGCGCCGAACCCCGTCGTTCCGGCGCTGGCCAACTCGTCCAGGAAGAGGAAACGGGCCTAGTTCTTGTACTGATCCCAGCCGGAGCCTTCTGGATGGGAGCACAAGCGCAGAATCCAAACGGCGATCACTACGACCTACTCGCTGAACCTGAAGAGCAGCCCGTTCATTTGGTAGAGCTCTCGGCCTTCTTCATTTCCAAGTACGAAGTGACACAGGGCCAGTGGCTGCGCTGGACCGGAACAGATCCGAGCAAGTTCAACTCAACCACGACCTTTTTAAACTACAAGCACGACCTCACTCACCCTGTCGAGACTGTAAGTTGGACGGCTTGTATGGACACCCTCTCCAAATTTGGTCTCAGGCTTCCGACGGAGGCTCAATTGGAATACGTGATTCGAGGCGGGACTGATACGACCTGGTGGACTGGGTCCCTGCGAGACGAGCTGCTTGTGCAAGGTGCGGCAAACTTGGCCGATGCGGCGGCCGGACGAGGAGGCGCAATTTGGCCCGCTATCAAGGACTGGCCGGAATTGGAAGATGGATACGCTTGCCACGCTCCCGTTCACTCGTTCGCCCCCAATGCATTCGGACTGTACAACGTTCATGGCAACGTTTGGGAGTGGTGCATGGATGAGTATGCGGGCGATTTCTACTCGAAGAGCGCCACCCGCGACCCGGTCAATCTGCGTGGCA
This sequence comes from Planctomycetota bacterium, assembly GCA_047639675.1. GTDB lineage: Bacteria > Planctomycetota > UBA1135 > UBA1135 > JABACD01. The sequence goes on from JBLIOI010000051.1 coordinate 22,254, forward strand.
ACTCAACCTCCCATGTTTCGCGCGGCGGCGGCTATGACGACACTTCAGCTGGTGCGCGCTCATCGAATCGCAACCAACACTACGAATCTGCCGCAGACCCTCGCCTTGGTCTGCGCCCCGCGAGAGCGATTCAACGCTGAGGCCAGAACGGTTCTACGGATCGACTAGTGCACGGATCCCAGTACGATCAAGTATCCCCCACTTCCGAGGGGCAGACTGTGCGGCACCGTGTTGCGTAAAAATGTAGTCTACGAGTACAGCGCCCTCTGGAATTTGGTTGTTTAGCAAGATATGGCAAGCAGCGATTACACGCTCAGGCCATGCTCTCACCCATCCATACGACCGTCCGAGTACCCTACCCGCTAGCGTCAACATGAACACGATCACCAGCATCGCAACGGCCAGCGCCCTTGCCATCGTCACCACATTCACGGGTCTCCAGTCCCCCGCCACCACCCCGGCGACGGCCGAAGCAGTCATGCCCCTCGGGAACTTCTCTATCAGTCTCGCCGTCAAGGACATCAAGGTATCCAAAGCCTTCTACGAGAAACTCGACTTCAAGGAAGTTGGCGGCGACCTCAGGCAAAAGTGGATCATCCTTCAAAATGGCACGACGACCATCGGCCTTTTCCAAGGCATGTTCGAGAAGAACATCATGACCTTCAATCCGGGATGGAATAAGGACAAAGAAACCCCCAATGACTTCAAGGACATCCGTGAGATCCAAACCACGCTGAAGGAACGCGGAATCAAGCTCATCACCGAGGCCGACATGACATCCAAGGGCCCGGACAATTTCGTGTTAGCCGATCCCGACGGAAACCAGATTCTGTTCGATCAACACGTTGCCCGTCCAGAGAAGTAAAGAACTGGGTGCTCGCGAAGCTCCGACGGGCTCCCGACAATAGGGTGTAAAACTTAACTTAATCCGATCTCGAGCAATACGAAGTCGCCCACGCTGCCGGCAGCGTGAGCTACTCCGTATTGCCTTTCCTGATTGCGGCAGGCGTGGGCCAAACCTAGAATCCTCCTCAGATCTAGATAGTGGGAGCCCCCCACCAGGAGAGCAGAGAAATGCGTAAAATCACTCGTGGCCATGGCCCGATTACTGTACTGATAGCACTCACCCTCGCTAGCTGCGACAAAGGCAAGGAAGCCGCTGCTAGCGCTCCTCAGAAGGCGAAACCGCCGGCAGTTGTCGTTGTCGAAGCGCACAGTGAGACCGTCCCGATCATGCGCGATTTTATTGCACGTACCTCGGCTGTGAAAACCGTTGAGGTTCAGGCTCGTGTGGAGGCCGTGCTCGAGTCTCTTGAGTTCGAGGAAGGAGTACCGGTAAAAGCTGGCGCATTGCTGTACCGGCTCGACGATCGCGCCTACGTCGCCAATGTCGCCGTCGCCCAAGCGCAGCTCGAACAGACAGCTGCAAACGTCAAACTTGCCAATGAGCAAGTCTCGGTCCGAGCTGCAGAGGCGGGCTTGATTCGGGTTGAGGCCATGCTCAAGAAAGCAAAGCAAGACGTTGCGCGTTTGAAACCACTGGCGGAGAAGGACGCGGTTCCGCAACAGGACCTCGACGCTGCTATCGCCTCGGAAGAAGTCGCACAAGCCGATGTGGAAGCGCAGAAGGCCACCTTAGAAAACTCACGGATTCAGGAAGAGGTCGGCATCTTGCTCGCAAAGGCAGAACAGAGTTCAGCCCAAGCCAACTTGACGTTGGCGAACTTGGACCTCGAGTACTGCACGATCAACAGCCCAATCGATGGCATGGTGGGCCGTACAAGTGTCAACGTGGGCAACATCGTTGGACGTGGAGAGATGACGTCACTGGTGACCATCTCTAGTATCGATCCAATCTATGTCACCTTTGCAATCAGCGAGGCGGAGTACTTGGAGTGGGATTCTCGTCGCCGCGAGCGTGGCTTGAAAGGCCAGGGCAAGGGCATTCCGTTCGAGTTGGTCCTAGCGGACGATAGCATCTACAAACACAAGGGACAGATAGCCTTCGGTGAGCGTGCTGTAAACGAGACCACAGGAACTTTGGAGTTGATCGCCAGCTTTCCAAATCCCGAAGGCATCCTGCGCCCTGGACAGTTTGGCCGATGTCGCATGCAAATCGATCTGCTCGAGAACGCTGTTCTCGTTCCGCAACGTGCAATCATGGAGCAACAGGGCGCCAAGTTCGTCTACGTTGTCGACGATCAATCGGTCGTATCACTGCGCAGCTTGCAAGTCCTCGAACGCATCGGAGAGAACTACGTCATTTCTTCTGGTCTGGAGATCGGGGAACGAGTGATCCTTGAGGGTCAGCTCAAGGTACGGCCTGGTGCGAAAGTCACGCAGATGGACAAGGGCGTCTCAGCTGAGCCCGAAGAGGATAAGGAGTAGAGCGTGGGACAGTTCTTCATCCGCAAGCCCGTCTTCGCGACGGTCATTTCTCTCGTCATCCTCTTAGCTGGGATACTCAGCCTGGTCTCGTTGCCGGTCTCGCTCTATCCGCAGATCACGCCGCCCACGGTTGAAGTCGAAGTCAACTACCCCGGCGCCAACGCTGAAGTTGTCGAAGAGTCGATCGCCACCGCAATCGAAGCGGAGGTCAACGGCGCGGAGAACATGATCTACTTCTCCTCGAAGAGTTCGAGCGATGGACGCTACGTCTTGTCGTGCACCTTCGAAGTCGGCACCGACTTGGACCTCGCCAACGTTGACATCAACAATCGGGTCAACAAGGCGATGCCAAAGCTTCCCCCCGAAGCCGTCGCAGCGGGAATCTCAATCAAGAAGAAGTCGCCGGATATGTTGCTGGCCATCTCGATCTTCTCGGAGGGTGATGCCTACGACGACATCTTCCTCTCGAACTATACATCGCTCAACCTGGTCGACCCGATTGCCCGTATCAAGGGCGTTGGCAGCACTTCGATCGTTGGTCAGCGCGACTACTCGATGCGACTCTGGCTGCGGCCGGACAAGATGACCAAGCTGGGTCTAACGGCCGCCGACGTCACTGCAGCCATCAAGGAACAGAACGTTCTGCTGCCGACGGGCGCAGTTGGCCAGCCGCCCGCAAAGGCTGGCGTAGAATTCCAATACGCGATCAATGCGCGCAGCCGACTCCAGTCGGTGGAAGAGTTCGAGAACATCGTATTGCGGACGCTTCCTGACGGATCAGTACTGCGCGTCAGTGACGTGGCCCGAACGGAGCTGGCAGCCAAATCGTACACATCCTTTGGGCGTTTCAATGGCAAGCCCGCTACGGTGCTCTTGGTTTACCAGCTCCCTGGAGCCAACGCCATTGAGACTGCCGATGGAATTCGTGACCTGCTCACGGGGATGGAGTCAGCGATGCCCCCGGGCCTCGCCTACGACATCACCCTCGACAACACGCTATTCATTCGCTCCTCGATTGAGGAAGTTGTCGTAACCTTCTTCCAAGCTTTGCTCTTGGTGCTTCTCGTGGTGTTCGTTTTCCTTGGGAGCTTGCGCACCACATTGGTTCCCCTGATCGCGATTCCCGTGTCCTTGCTGGGCACCTTCGCCTTCTTCGGAACGTTGGGGTTCTCGATCAACATGCTGACGCTCTTCGGTCTGGTCCTCGCGATCGGAACCGTGGTTGACGACGCCATTGTTGTCGTGGAGTCCGTCGAGTTCCACTTGAGCAATGGCCTGAGTCCAACTGAGGCTACAGAGCGCACGATGAAAGAAGTCTCGAGCGTGCTCGTAGCTTCATCCTTGGTCATGTGCGCTGTCTTCGTTCCGGTGGCCTTCATGCCAGGTATCACGGGAGAGCTCTATCGCCAGTTCGCACTGACGATATCTGTTTCGATCATGCTTTCGACGGTCGTGGCCTTATCGCTGACTCCTGCCATGTGTCGCCTTCTATTACGCCAGCGCAAACCGATGCGCGGGCCCGTAGGTTGGCTTCTACGCCTGTTCGACAAGAGTGTCGAGAAAACGACAGCCGCATATTCGAGTCTCACGCGACTCATGGTGCGCACAGTTGTGCCAGGGCTCTTATTGCTGGTCGCTCTAGGCTATGGAGCATTCACTCTGTTCGGTGAATTGCCCACCGGCTTCGTGCCCGAGGAAGACCAGGGCTATATGTTTTGCGCGCTGACTCTACCGGATGGTGCGTCCATGGAACGTACGGACGCAATTGCCCTGCGGGCAGAAAGCGACCTGCAAGCCATTCCCGGCGTACGTAGCGTGCTGACCCTCGGTGGACTCAACTTGTTGACCGGCGCATACACGTCGAACAACACGACGATGATCCTGATGCTCGATCCGTGGGACGAACGAACAACTCCGGATCTACAACTTGCATCGATCACCGCCAAGGTGCGATCAACCGTCAACGAATACCCTGAAGCACGCGGCCTGGCCTTCTCTCCCCCGCCGATCCCCGGCTTGGGTGCCTCAGGTGGCTTTCAATTTGAGCTGCAAGACCGCACAGGGACGCACACGATGGAAGAGCTCGCGGACGCTGGGCAAAAGCTTGCCGATGCAGCGCAGAGCAGGCCGGAACTTGCTGGAATGTTCAGCGCCTTCCGCGCGAACGTCCCACAGATTTCCTTCGAGCTAGATCGCGGCAAGGCCAAGACCCTCGGTGTGCCTATCGACTCGGTCTTCCAAGCCCTGCAAATCTATCTCGGCGGCGTGCAAGTCAATGACCTAACCCTCTTCGGTCGCACCTATAAGGTGATGGCGCAAGCCGATCCCGAGTTCCGGGTCGATCCCAGTAACTTGAACGAGATCTTCGTGCGCGGCCGCGACAATGCCATGGTTCCGCTTCGCACCTTGGCGACCTTCGGCTCCACGACTGGCCCCGACTTGATCCAACGCTACAACATGTTCCGCACTGCGGAAATCAGCGGCGGCGCTGCGCCGGGCTTCAGTTCTGGCCAGGCTCTCGACATCATGGAAGAGCTTGCGGCTGAGACCATGCCCGAGGGCTTCGGATTCGAGTGGACTGGAACAGCCTTCCAAGAGAAAGCCGCTGGAGGCGCGCAAGCGCTCATCTTCGCTCTCGGGCTGTTACTTGTATTCCTCTTCTTGGCAGCCAACTACGAGAGTTGGGTGATCCCATTGGCCGTAATGGTCGGCCTCCCGGTTGCCGTGTTCGGGGCGCTTGTCTCCGCCTGGCTACGAGACTACATCAATGACGTCTATGTGCAGATCGGACTCGTTCTGCTGATTGGACTATCGGCCAAGACCGCCATTATGGTGGTCGAGTTTGCCAAGACGAGGGTCGAAGAGGGCGAGACAGTAGTCGATGCGGTGATTGAAGCCGCAACCATGCGCTTCCGACCGATCTTGATGACCGCCTTCTCGTTTATCCTGGGAGTCATCCCTCTCGTGGTCGCTGTTGGCGCCGCTTCAGGTTCACGACGTTCACTGGGTACCGCGGTGTTCGGTGGCATGATCGCAGCGACGTTCATGACCTTGATCATCACGCCTGTTCTATTCCGCGTGTTCATGAAGTTCGTCACCAGCAAAACTAAAGATGGTGCGGTTGATCCGCCAGTAACCGCTGCCCCGGCGACAGGAGAGGAGTCATGAGCAAAGCCAATTGGATTCTTGGTGTAGTCATTACACTCAGCGCAACGAGCTGCATGGTTGGACCGGACTACGAACGTCCGGGCGATCTGCCCGTACCTGATGACTTCCGCGCTCAGAAGGCTGCGGATAGCGCAGTCCAGACTGAGCAAGATGCGCAACGCACCTTTGGTGATTTGGCTTGGTCCGAGGCCTTCGGGGACCCGGTTCTTCAGGAGTTGATCGAAACGGCTCTGGAGAACAATCAAGACCTAGCCATCGCCGCCGAGCGGGTCATGCAGGCGCGATCCTTCGTGACGATCACTGCCGCGGATCGATTGCCCGACGTCAACGCCGAAGGTTCCTACCAGGTCTCGAAGTCCACGAAGAACGGCACCATCCCGCTCCCCTCTGGCTTCGGTTCGACTACGGAGCAGTGGCTCGTTGGCGCGAACCTCTCCTGGGAGCTCGATTTCTGGGGACGCTTCGCGCGCGCCTCGGAAGCTGCTCGCGCAGATATGATGGCCACGCATTATGCAAGGCAAGCGATCATGCAAAGCTTGGTCGCAGAACTTGCCAGTTCCTACTTCGACCTACTGCTGCTCGACGCCCAGCTCCACATCAGTCAGGAGACACTTGACTCGCGCCAGAGCTCTCTTGATCTGGTCTCCTTGCGACTCGATCAAGGCGTCGCGAATAAGGTCGAGTACTACCAGGCGCAAGGACTCGTTCTTGAAACCGCCAGTGTGCTTCCAGCGCTTGAGCAAGCCATCCAACAGCGCGAGAACGCAATCCGTTTCCTAATCGGAGCTGGGCCCGGTCCAGTCACTCGTGGGCTTCCCTTGAGGGAGCAATCATTCGCTATCGATGTGCCCATCGGTTTGCCCTCGAATTTGCTTCAGCGCCGTCCAGACGTCAGCCAAGCGGAGCAGGGCCTCGTGGCCGCGAACGCCCGCATCGGCGAAGCAAAGGCGCTGCTATACCCGTCGATTGGTTTGACCGTCTTTGGCGGGCTTGCGAGTGAAGATCTCTCTGATCTTACAAGCAGCGGCTCAGACACCTGGGGCATTACGCCTTCCGTCTACTTGCCGATCTTCAACGGCGGCAGATTGCGTAGCAACATCGATGTGACCGAGTCACAGAAACGCGAAGCTGCTCTACGCTATACGCAGACCCTGCAAACGGCTTTCCGCGAAGTTGCCGACGCACTTATCAGGCGGCAAAAGCGAGCCGAGGTCAGAGATTGGCAGAGCCAGCGAGAGTCTTCCGCACAATCACAAGTCGAGCTATCGCGGGATCGCTATCTGGGCGGCGTGACCAGCTACCTCGAAGTGTTGGAGTCTGAACGAGGCCATTTCGATTCAGAGATTAGCCTTACCGCTTCGATCCGGGATGAATTGCTGAGCTACGTCCAACTTTACCGAGCACTTGGCGGCGGCTGGCAGGGACCAGAAGCGGCGGCCTTTGAAGCTGAGGGTGAGCCCACTCAAGAGGGCCTCTAGCTACATGGGTTTTATGAGTTCACGTCACAAGGGTAAGTTCGGACCCTTCGCGGCGCTCTTGGCCGCGCAGATCTTGTTCATCACCTTGGTGCCTTTCGTGGACCGTTCTGATAGCGGAGATCAGCTCCAAAAGTTCGCCTTCTACGCGGTGATGATAGTGGGTATCGGCGTGACTCGCGAGAGTCGCAAGATCCTCGGTCCGGCATTGTTACTTTTGACAACCTACTTCGTCGTGCGCGAATTCGCCGACAGCGTGATTGGTGACGAGAAGCTTGCGCACTTGATACGAGGACTACTCGGGGCCGCGTATCTCGGATACTTGACCATAGCGCTGATGCGGACACTGTCTCGCCGAACCGACACGACAACTGATGTTGTTCTAGGAGGCATCAATATTTACCTCTTGTTCGCGCTGATCTTCATGCTGCTTCATTTGTCGGTTGAAGAATGGGAGCCTGGCTCCTACATGCGCGCGGGCCTCGCCATGTCGGACCCAGACAACCTGCAATACGGGAACCTTAGAACGAGCATGTTCTACTTCAGCTTCTCTACGCTTACGACCCTCGGATATGGCGACATCGCGCCCGCGCGGCCCATCGCGCAGTTCATTTGCAGCGCGCAAGCCGTCATTGGCCAACTGTACGTGGCGATTTCGATTGGCGGGCTAGTTGCCATGCGCGTCAATGCCATGCACAGGCAGCAGTCCAAGGAGTAGCGCCCGTCCTGGCCTATTGAGGCAAAATGAAGGACTCGCGCTGCGCCGTGGCTGCCGCACGGCAATGGCATCCTTCCAAGTGGTCATTGACGAGTCCCATGGCCTGCATGAACGCGTAGGCGGTCGTAGGTCCGACGAAGCTCCAGCCGCGCTTTTTGAGGTCCTTGCTCAAAGCGGTCGACGTCGGCGTTTTCGCCAGCTCCATCAGTGCCGCACGATCCAGGCGCTTCGGTCGTTCCGTGCCGGGTGGTTCCCAACGCCAAAAGTAGGCCGCTAGCGAGCCGAACTCGTCGACTAGCTCCAAAGCCCGTCGCGCATTGTTGACAGTCGATTCGATCTTCCCGCGATGGCGCACGATGCCCTCATCCTTCAGCAAGCGTTCGGTGCTGCGCGAATTGAAACGTGCAACCCGCTCCATTTCGAAATTCGAGAAGGCACGGCGAAAATTCTCGCGCTTGCGCAGGATCGTGAGCCAGCTGAGTCCCGCCTGGAATCCTTCGAGACAGACCTTCTCGAAAAGACGTCGATCATCGTCAACAGGAAAGCCCCACTCGGTGTCATGGTAGCGACGGTAGTCTTGGGCACTATCAGCCCAATGGCAACGGTGCGTGCCATCGGAACCGACAACGACACCGGTGGGTTCAGCTTTGCTCATCGAATGAAACGGAGGAGGGGCGAATCAATCGCAACAGACTACATGATGATCCCGACAGTCAGAGCAGCAGAGTAATTGAAACCAGGGCTCCAGCGCCCTTGCTGCTCGTATCGGAATCAAGCCTTCTCGAGTCTCTTCCTACGGACACCTAGGCGCTCGTCCAGAAGAACCCCACAGGTCCCTGCGTGGGTCCCCAGCGCAACCGTCGCAAACCAGGACGCCAAGCTACCCCGCTAGCGTA
>JBLIOI010000052.1:0-30621 GCA_047639675.1 Planctomycetota bacterium
ACGCTTCCGGCCACTGCACCCGTTGCCAATGCAGAGAGTAACGCGACGCCAAGTTCAAGACCAGCCAAGTCAACCGAGCGGTTCATGGTCAGTGCCAAGGCTAGGATGCAACTGATGAGCCCCACTCCTAGCGCCGCCACCCAAGCCTTTCCACGGGTCTTCCCCGCATAGAATGGAAAGGCGAGCAAGCCTGCCCAAGTCGCCAGGATGGATGGATCGTTCCAAGCCAAACCGCCATAGACAATCGGAAGAGTACCCGCCACGAAGATCGGAATGACCGCCGCCGTCCCCATCACGCGGTAAAACAAAACTCCAACAGGAGCCTTCGGTACAAAAGCCAAGGCAAGCAAAGTCCCGAAGGTCAGCTGCAAGCAAAACTGCCCGCCAAGATCGCTCCACTCCATCGCTCTTTCCTGGTTAGACCCAGATGGTCGTGATGTCACCTTCGACCTTTAATCGATAGCGACGCGCCTTCCTGCACACCGCACCGACAGGCTTACCAGTCTGCGGCTCGAAGCGATAGTTGTGAGCGGGACACCAGATGAAGCGCCCCTTAATCAATGGACCTTCGTTGAAGTGACCATCAGCCGCATGCGGGCACAGGCTATCCAGTGCATGTAAATCCCCGTCAACGCGGGCCACGACTATTTGGGCGCCACCGTTATAGGGGTCTCCAAGAATCATTGCCTTGGAATGGCCCTCTTCGATCGCGGACAATCCCTCAACCTTGTGCGGACGGCCACGAAAAATTTGATAGATGCGTTTGAACATAGCGTCCTTCTACTTAACGAATTCCATCGCCCCATTGGGGAGGAGGTAAACAATCATCATCATTCCGCCAGCGACGGTCGGAACGTGGACAGAGTTGGGAGGAAACACAACCCAACCAGGTGCGTGTCCATCAAAAGTGGGTTCGCCTTCGGTGGCGACGCAAAAGTTCACCTCGCCCTCGGGGTGCTTGTGCTGAGGCCCGGCGCCATTCATCAAGACCACGTCGATCGAGAACTCGCGGCTCTCGGGTAAAGCCTTGGTGACGCGCCCCCAACACATGGGCAATTCGCCGCGGTCGCAGATGCGTCCGCTTTCGCGAAGATGCGCTAGTTCCGTTTTCAGTGCTCGAGCTTCTTCGCCATCCCAGGGGAAGCGCTTTTCAAGCTCGCTCATGGCGGCCGCAGGATCGTTCAAGTCCAAACCTTCCGCTGCTGCCAGGAGCGGCTCGAAGGTCGACAATATGCTTTCGGTAGTACCCATGAGCGAAGTCTAACTAGATAGTGACGGATGCAACCCTTTCACGAAGGGTCTTCAACCATTATCTCAGCCCTCGGGCTTAGCCGTGGGACCGGACCAGCCTCCAAAGCCGACTTCTAGGTTATGCAGCGCGGGAAACCCCTGTTGGCTCAAGAACTCGCATGCGGCTGCTGAACGCACTCCCATGGCGCAGTAAACCAGAGTCGGCGTCTCGGGCCGGCCAAGCTCACCGAAGCGCATGGGCAATTCATCGACGGCGATGCGAATCGCCCCGGGAATCACGCCGCCTAGGGTTTCCTGTGCGGTACGCACGTCCAAGACCCGTACACCTTGGTCTAAAAGTCGGATAGCGCGCTCTTGGTTGACGTCTCCCCAGGTGCGTCCTTCCAACACTTGCTCGGAGTCGAGTTCCTCGCCACTGGCGAGACGAGCGATGAAGGCGCGATTGGTTTGCATATCGCGAGCTGCGTCCTCGTCACCGGCGCTTGATGAGCTCGAGCGTTCTAGACGTTCGAGCCGATCACTCATGATGGAAAGCTCCCCCTTGACCTTGAAAGCCAGGAGGAGGGCGATAACTGCAATGACAATGGCTGCGACACTCATGCTGAGCATCCTACGGCCAAGTTAACGTTCACGGAAGGTATTAGGAGAAGTTTGCCGTGACGATCTCCATCAAGTTCTCCATGGAAGCCTCTTGACCGAGCGCACTGGTATCCAATGTGTGCTGCGCTTGCGCGTACAACGGACTGCGGCGCCCCAACAAGCGTTCAAGTTCCGCGCGAGCATCGGGCCGATCACGCATCGGGCGGAAGTCCCCCTGCGCCAACACACGTGCCCAATGGGCTTCTGGATCCGCCTTCAACCAGATGGTGAGTGCCCGGCGCTGCAGCTGTTCGTAGCTCTCGGCGTCCGTCACCAGACTCCCCGTCGTTGCGATCACCATAGTATCGTCCGATTCAGCCAACAAGCGATCCAGCGTGCGTCGCGCCAGCTCCTGGTAATAGTCTTCGCCGTGAATCGAGAAGATCTCCGCGCGTTCCATGCCCGCGGCTTCCTCAATTAGATCGTCGTGTTCGACGAAATTCACGCCCAGCCGCGTGGCCAACTCACGCCCCATAGAACTCTTGCCGGCCCCTCGCAGGCCCAGTAAGGCAATCACGCCACAGTATTTTTTACCGGGCGCGGCCACCGCATCCGGTAGACCGGATACGAGAGCTTCCAGAGTTGTCTTCAAGCCACGGGCCAATATGGACAGCCGCGTCAAGGCAATATTGCCCTGCCCAGCTTCAAGCTGAGCCAGAAAGCGCTTCGAAAGGCCGGTGCGTTCAGAGAGTTGCTTCTGGGTCAGGTCATCATCCAACCGGAGGCGGCGAATTCGGCTCCCCAGAGCCACTAGCATAGGATTTGGAGTGGAATTCTTCATAGTGTGCGCGCGTCACATCGGACATCGCAAGAGCACTATACTGCACAACTCGCAATCCGACTGCACTATTCTGCTTTCCCTTGTCAATCCACGGGGCTATAAACGTTCCCATGGAAGCCACACAGACAAAGCCCCTGACCCAGTTTCAGACATCGCCTGCGGAGTATCGTCATTGGAATCTATCCGTTGATGGTGAAGTCGCGACACTGAGCCTGGACGTGCAGGACGCGAACGAGAGTCCGGACTACCTGCTCAAGCAGAATTCCTACGACTTCTCCGTCGACATCGAACTGTGCGACGCGATCCAGCGCCTGCGCTTCGAACACCCCAAGGCCAAGTGCCTGGTGTTCGAGAGCGCCATCCCGCGCGTCTTTTGCGCGGGCGCCAATATCTACATGCTCGGCAAGTCGACGCACCCCTTCAAAGTCAATTTCTGCAAGTTCACCAACGAAACGCGCATCGGTATCGAAGACTTGTCCGAAGGCAGTGGCGTTCGCAGCATCGCCGCCCTGAACGGAACGGCCGCGGGTGGTGGCTATGAATTGGCACTGGCTTGCGATGAGATCTACTTAATTGACGACGGCGCTAGCGCTGTTTCCTTTCCCGAAGTTCCGCTCTTGGCGGTCCTCCCCGGAACGGGTGGGCTGACGCGACTGGTAGATAAGCGCAAGGTGCGCCGCGATCGCGCGGACATTTTTTGCACGATCGCCGAAGGCTTCAAGGGCAAACGAGCCAAGGCTTGGGGACTCGTCGACGATTACTTTGCGCGCAGCAAATGGGACGAGAAGATCAGCGCCGCCGCATCCACGGCTGCGGCGAGCAGCAAACGGAAAGGTGAATGGACAGGAGTTACGCTTCCCGCATTGCAGCCAGAGATCACCGATAATGGATTGACTTTCGAGCACGTCAGCTTGGAGCTAAACCACGCAACACGGACTGGCAAGCTCACAATCAAAGCACCGTCCTCTAGCGCGCCCATCACACCCGAAGCGATGCACGCAGAGGGCGCCAACTTCTGGGCATTGAAGGCCTTTCGGGAACTTGACTTGGCTCTCTTGCACCTACGCGTTGACTACCCCGGTATCAACGTCGTCACCTTGCATACAGAAGGCGACAACGCCAACGTCTTGCGCCTCGATGCGGCACTCTTTGAGCACAAAGGCCACGGCTTCGTAAACGAGGTCCTGCTCAACATGGCGCGAGTACTACGCCGCCTCGATTTGACCGCCAAGAGCTTCTACGCTTTGATTGAGCCTGGTTCTTGTTTCGCCGGATGCCTATTCGAGATGAGCATAGCAGCGGACCGCAGCTACATGATGATCGACGAGGACGACACCAATGCGGTCGCCCTTTCGGCACTGAACGGCGGCCTGCTGCCGATGACCCACGGTCAGTCACGAATGCAAACGCGCTTCCTCGCTGACCCCAGCGTTATCGACGAAATGCTCAAGAACCTTGGTACGCCAGTCACCGGCGAAGACGCAGAAGACCAAGGTCTAGTCACCATGGCGCTCGACGATCTCGACTACGAAGACGAGATTCGCTTAGCCCTAGAAGAACGCGCCAGCTTCTCCCCCGACGCCTTAACCGGAATGGAAGCCAACCTGCGCTTCCCGGGCGCAGAGACTTGCGATAGCAAGATTTTCGCGCGCCTCTCCGCTTGGCAAAACTGGATCTTTCAGCGGCCGAATGCAGTGGGCCCGACGGGCGCACTGACAAGCTACGGCCAACCTACCCGACCCGTATTCGACTACAACCGCACTTGATATGAATCTCCAAGACCGTATCCCGAACAACGTCGACTTGAACCACGACCGTCGCCTGAAGAAGGCGCTTGAGAGTTGGCAACCCAAGTTCATTGAGTGGTGGAAAGAAATGGGGCCGGAAGGCTTCCAAGAGAAGGACATCTATCTGCGCACGGCTGTTTCAGTCAATAAGGATGGCTGGGCCGACTATAAATATGTCGCCATGCCCGACTACCGTTGGGGCATCTTCCTGACGCCTGAAGAAGGCGGACGCAAGATTGGCTTCGGCGACATGATGAACGAGGAGACCTTCGATGAGGTTCCGGGCGAGTTCCGCAATTCTCTACGTCGCTTGATCGTCACCCAGGGTGATACGGAACCCGGTTCGGTCGAGCAACAGCGCTTGCTTGGCTTGACGGCTCCGAGCCTCTACGACATGCGCAACTTATTCCAAGTCAACGTGGAAGAAGGCCGCCACCTGTGGGCAATGGTCTACCTGCTCCACCGTTTCTTTGGCAAGGACGGACGCGATGAGGCAGACGACATGCTTGAGCGCCGCAGCGGTAACGTCGACAAGCCCCGCATCCTCGAAGCTTTCAACCAGCCCATCGACGATTGGCTTTCCTTCTACTGCTTCACCATGTTCGTCGACCGCGATGGCAAGTTCCAATTGGCGACCCTAGCCGAGTCGGGCTTCTCACCCCTGCGCCGTTCATGCCGCTTCATGCTCACGGAAGAAGCACACCACCTATTCGTCGGCGACCGCGGCATCTCACGAGTGCTGCGCCGCAGCGCCCAACTGACGAAGGAGTCCGGCGGCGATCCATTCTCGCTGGGCGGCATTCCGCTTGAGATCGTTCAGAAGTACATCAACTATTGGATGACCTACGCGATGGACCTCTTCGGCGGTGAAATCTCAAGCAACGCAGCGGACTTCTTCGCCGCTGGCTTGAAGGGTCGCTACAACGAAATGCGCAAGTACGACGATCACACGGGTAACGACGGTAGCTTCGACATTCCGGTGGTCGTGAATGGCAAGCTGGAGCCGCGCTCAGTACCGATGCGTAACGCGATGAATGAGCTCTTGCGTGAGGAATACATCAGCGATTCCCGTGGCGCAATTAAGCGTTGGAATAAGATCATCGCCGATGAAGGCGTCGATTTTGAATTGTCTTTGCCTCATAAGCGTTTCCATCGCCACCAGGGCGAATACTCCAGTAGCTTCTTCGACAACATGGGCAACTTGGTCACCGAAGCGGAGTACAAGAAGATCGCTAACGATATCCTTCCTACCGATGAGGACCGCGCTCTCGTGCAGAGCCTGATGGTTCAGTGCACTGAGCCCGGCAAAATGGCCAACTGGATTGCACCGCCCGTCAAGGGCATCAACGGTCAACCGGACGATTTCGAGTACGTGAAGCTGTAGAGAGCTAGTACCTAACAGTACCAACGAATCAAGGGAAGGCAGCCTAGGCTGCCTTCCCTTTGCTCCCATCCGACCAAACAGTCAGCCGATACGACACCCCCGACCCCAATCCAATTCTGATGCTCGAACTCAAGAGTTTCCTTCAAAACGAATGGCAGCGTGGCAGCGGCGACGGCAGCGCGCTCTACAATCCGTCAAGCGGCGAAGCAATCGCCTCCGCATCGACGAAAGGCTTGGACTTGGGCGCGGCACTGGCCTTCGCGCGCAAAGAAGGCGGACCCGCCCTGCGTGCCATGACCTTCGCGGAACGTGGCGCGCTACTGACAAAGATGTCCAAAGCGATTCACGCCCAGCGCGCTGAGTTGTTGGAGCTCAGCACGCTCAATACAGGCACGACTCTGAAGGACAGTAAGTTCGACATCGATGGCGCTACGGGGACACTGGCCGCCTACGGTGAATTGGGCGCCGAACTGGGCGACAAGACCTTCTTGCTCGACGGCGAAGGCATGCAAGTGGGCCGCTCGCCGCGCTTTCACGGCCAACACATTAAGGTGCCCTTGCGCGGCGTGGGCATTCACATCAACGCTTTCAATTTCCCCGCTTGGGGCTTCGCTGAGAAGCTGGCGTGCTCGTTCCTCGCTGGTGTTCCGGTGCTGACTAAGCCTGCGACGAGTACCGCGATGCCGAGCTATCGCATCGCGGAAATCGTCGTAGAAAGCGGCCTCTGTCCTCCCGGAAGTTGGTCCTTCTTGTGTGGCAGCGTCGGCGATCTCTTGGATCACGCCACCTCGCAAGACATAGTCGCCTTCACGGGCAGTGCAAATACCGCTCGCCTAATTCGAGGCCACGAACGAATCATCCAGCAATCAGTGCGAGTTAACGCTGAAGCAGACAGCTTGAACGCCATGGTTGTTGGCGGAGATGTCGAAGTTGGCTCCGACACATGGGACCTCTTCATTCGCGAATTGACACGCGAAATTACGCAGAAGAGTGGACAGAAATGCACGGCTACTCGGCGCGTGTTCTTGCCCGAAGCGCTGATCGAACCGGCCATCGACGCCTTGCGCGAAAGCCTCTTGGAATTCCCCGCGGGCGATCCCATGGACGAAGCCTTCCGCATGGGGCCCCTCTCAACTCCCGCGCAGTTCCCCGACGTGCAGGGCTGCTTGCGGCAACTAGCCGAAGTCTCCGAAATCGTTATCGGCAGCATTCCGGACGGCGATGGCAAGCACGGCGCACTGATGGAGCCCGTCGTATTCCATTGTCGCGATCCAAAGGGAACGACCCTCGTTCACGAACTGGAAGCCTTTGGTCCTGTTTGCACACTGATGCCTTACTCCGGCGAAGCACTCGAAGCAGGCGAAATGGTAGCCCTCGGCGGCGGCTCCTTGGTTGCCACAAGCTACTCCGATGACATCGACTTCACGCGCACACTTATCTTTGAATTGGCGCCCTGGAACGGTCGTGTATTACTCGGTAGCAAACGCGTCGCCGACTTTTCTACGGGCCCCGGCGTCGTGATGCCGCAACTCGTCCACGGCGGTCCCGGCCGCGCGGGCGGCGGACTTGAACTCGGCGGATTGCGCGGACTCTCCCTCTACATGCAAACCTGTGCAGTGCAGGGCTCACGCCCGATGATCGAAAAGATCCTGGGCGCCTAACGCAACAAGACAATGAACGCAGAACTCTTCAACAAAGCGGTCGTAATCGGTGGTGGAACCATGGGCCGCGGCATTGCGCAGGTGCTGGCCATGTGCGCGATCGAGACGACCCTAGTGGACGTCAATGAGAAGGTCTTGGAAGACGCTCAACTGGCCATCAAGAGCGCACTCGATAAGGGTGTCGTCCGAGGAAAAGTCACGGAGGAGGCTAGTGCGCAAGCGCTGAAGCGTCTGTCGACTTCAACGGATACCAAAGCGGCTTGCGAAGGTGTTGACGTAGTGATCGAGGCCGTGCCCGAGATACTGGAGTTGAAGCGCAAGATCTTCGCGGACCTCTCCGAGTACCTGGGCCCTGAAGTTCTCCTTGCAACCAATACCTCTTCGCTACCGATTAGCGAGATTGCCGCTGCGGCCCGCCATCCGGAGCGAGTCACTGGCATGCACTTCTTTAATCCAGTGCACATCATGAAGTTGGTAGAAGTCGTACGCGCCAAAGAGAGCACCGAGGAGGCCGTCGAAGCTTCCGTGGCGCTTGCACGTCGCATGGGCAAGGAACCGATTACCGTGATCGACAGCCCCGGCTTCGCCTCTTCGCGACTGGGACTCGTGATAGGTCTTGAGGCCATTCGCATGCTTGAAAATGGTGTTGCGAGTGCCGAGGACATCGACAAGGCAATGACCCTCGGCTATGGCTTTCCGATGGGACCGCTCAAGTTAACGGACCTCGTTGGCTTGGATGTTCGCTTGTCCATCGCCGAGTACTTATCCAAGGAAGTCGGCGCTCACTTTCAGCCGCCGGCCCTTTTGCGCGAGAAGGTCGCGCGTGGAGAGCTCGGCAAGAAGAGCGGTCGCGGATTCTACGACTGGTAGAGTGCCTCTCGCCCTCGCCTTGCGATGGCCTTAGCGTCGGTTACGACCATTGCGGCCCGGCCGCAGATCGCGGCGCCCGGCAGCACCCGTGCCTGCAGCTTCAGCTTCAAAGGCGGGAGCCTCCAAAACGCTGGGTGGAAGCTTTGCAAGCGCTGCATCGACCTTAGCTACGGCCTCCAGCATTCCGCGCTCCTGCAAGCGAGCCTTCAAAGTTGTCGAAGTCATCACCGGCGTGATTCCTAATCCGTCGAGGTTATCCCCGGCCATCGGCGAACCTTCGAAGCACGTCAGTAGCTCATTGACGGCTGTTTCAAATTCTTGAGCCTCCATCGCCACTCGCGCCAGTCCCGCATGGGCCAGCGCAACATAGTGAGAGGCGGACTCCTGCGCTTCGACATTCGCCATTTGGGAGTTCTCAAAGTGAGCAATGGAGCGCCCGTAAGCTGACCGAGCTTGTATCGGGCTTCCTCCGCGGCGATGAAATTCCGCAGCGACAAAGGACGCGTATCCTGCATACCAATGCAGACTGGAATTCACGGCCAAGGTTTCAGGATCCTGATCGCGCAACATCGCCTCATAGGTAGCTTCCAAACCAGCCAAACCGTCGAGCTCTTTCTCGGCCAAGAGACGTGAACGAAGACGGTCATGCAACAAGGGCGACTTCGGAAAGCGCTCCAAGCTACTGGTTAGGGTGCGTTGCGCGTAGCCCTTCGCTTCGAGAGCCTTGAGATAATCGTGGTGTGCAATCACATCCTGCGCTGTGCCATAGGGGTGAATGGAGAGCAGGGAGAAGGCCACATGTGCGTCGCTCAACCAAGAGACCGGCCACTCCGTCTTGCGTACCAAGGCACGGAAAATCGCGCGTTGGCGAGCCTCGGCGAAAAGGGCCAGGGTTTCCTTCGCTCGCCAACTGTAGGGGTCGGCGGGAAAATTGGCCATGGCGTCAACGGCAGCGGCGTAACCCTGGCGATTCCGTCCTTGGGCCTTGGCGCTGGCTGCGAGTATCGAATTCACATCCCAACCATCTGCGCCCAACTGCTGTGCACTGCGCGCCGCTTGCCAGGCTTCGCTCATCACCGAGCGAGCAAGACTGGAATCCGTATCCGGATGCGAGGCCAAGTCATACAGCACCACAGCCAAGTTCAAGAGGGCACCGACGTCTTCTGGGTTCTCTTCTGCTGAGATCGTAGCTAGCTCAGCACCTTCATTGAGTATGTAGCTGGCCGTCAACTCCGTCTCCTGCGGGCCATTCACTAACGCTTGTGCCCAGGACTCGGCGTCGATCCCCTTGGGCTCACCGGCCAAGCCCTTGTGGACTTCCGCAAGTCGCTGCGCACGCGGCGAAGTTTCACCAATGCGCGCCAAGGTTTCGATAAGTGCTGTACGTTCATCTGTGGCCAAGTCGAAGCCCAAGACCTCGCTGATTAATCCGATGGCTTCCGTGGAAGTGGTTTTCACCAAACTTGACCAAGCCAGCTGGCTAAGTTCTGCATCCGTATCGAAGAGCGCTAAACGCAAGAGGTCTACTTGGGTCAAGCTCGCCGCTTTCCCTGCTTGAACCAAGAGTTCGCGACGAATTACTCTGTCGCCCTTTTGGTAGGTTTTTTCCACTGCAGCTCGATCGAGGACATCACGACTGTCTACGCGTTCCACGATCGATTGGTCGCCGCGCTCCACTGTCGGCTCGGCGGGCGGACGGTTGGCAATTCCTTCACGAATGGTGTTGAACACGGAGTCCGTGTCAAAGGCGTAGTACACGTCGTACTCCTCCTTCTTGCCATTCTCGACCATGATGTGCCGCGGCGAAACACGCGTATCGTCGAGAAACTTCTCGAATAAGCCCGGTTCAATGCGAATGTGTTCGCCACAGGTCACGCTGCCAAAACGTGGGCAAAGGATGCGCGTACCCTTGTCATCGTAGTCGCGTGGCGTATGACGATAGACCGAAGCAATGACAGTCACGTAGGGCTCGTACAAGTCAGCAATGGCTTGCTGACGATAGCGAATGCCCGCGTAATGCTCGCTCGCGATTTCACCGTCCATGTTGACACAGACGAGAATCGGCTTGCCCGTTTCCTCGGAAACGCGCGTGGCGTCTTCATAGTTACGCTGCCAATTGATCAAGCATGGCTTGGCCCAATCCTCGGCCGTCGGCGCATACCACATCTCTTCGCGGGTCAAGGGCGCCTTGCCCCCCGCTTGGCCAGCCCCCCCCTGCTGGGTTGTGGCGCTGGCGATGGACATGTGCAGACTCGAGAAGAGGCACAGTGAAGCGATCAGTCGAATTCGAAGCATGGGAATCAGTTGGCGATCAAGGAAACAGGACGAACTTACTGTAGCGCATCAGCTATTCTTCGTCACATGCCCCCTACCTTTCACTGCCAAACGTGCTCCACGCCCTTCGACGTTCCCCAGGCAGCGATCGATAAATATCCGGGATGGAAGCCCAAGTACTGCCGCGACCACTCTCCAAAAAAACAGGCAGGGAGCGCTCCTCGCAAGAGAAATAGTCGTCCACGTTCCGAGGAAAATCTGACCTTGAGTGAGGTTCTCGAAAAGTACACGGAAGGCCCAGCTAACGGAGTTTTTACGGATGGCAGTTCCTCACCCAATCCGGGCCCGGGCGGCTGGGGAGTTGTTTGGGCTCAAGATGGTGAACCCAAGGAAGCCCTCCACGGTCGCGATGATGCCACCACGAACAACCGCATGGAGCTGCGCGCCTTGATTGAGGCCTACAAGATGCTGCCGGAGGACGAGACAGTTCCTGTACTCACAGATAGCCGACTGTGCGTCGACACGATCACCAAGTGGGCACCGAATTGGGAGAAGAAGGGCTGGACGAAGAAAGGTGGCCCGATCAAGAATTTGGAACTGATCCAAGAGCTCTTGGCGCTCTATCGGGCCCATCCCAATTGCCCCCTTGAATGGATCGCGGCCCATTCCGGCAATCGCTGGAACGAATACGCGGATAGCTTGGCCACCGCCTGGATGCGCAAAGAACTCTGAGGCTGACCTCGCGAGTCGCTTGCGTTAGGATTTGCGCCATGCAACCGATCAAAGACATTGCTGAAAAGCTCGGCGTCCCCCCGGACCTCTTCCACCCCTACGGCAACTTCGCTGGGAAGATCGACCCCAAGCTGCGCGAACGAGAACGGGCTCACAAGGAGCCAGCCAAGCTGATCCTGGTCTCAGCGATTACGCCGACCCCCGCGGGCGAAGGGAAGACTACAACAACAATCGGTTTGGGCGACGCCCTGTCGATCAAAGGACAGTCGGTCTGCCTTGCCTTGCGTGAGCCCTCACTGGGTCCGTGCTTTGGAATGAAAGGCGGCGGAACAGGAGGTGGGCGCGCGCAATTGACCCCCTCCGACCGCATCAATCTGCACTTCACCGGCGACTTTCACGCGATCACCTCAGCGCACAACTTGCTGGCGGCCGCCATCGACAGTCACCTACACTTCGGCAATGAGCTGAGTGTTGAATCCCGTAAGGTCTTGTGGCCGCGTGTGATCGACATGAACGATCGTGCTCTGCGCAATGTCACGATTGGCCTGGGAGGCAAATCCAATGGAGTACCGCGCGAGGCTCACTTCGACATCACCGCGGCCTCCGAGTTGATGGCTATTTTATGTTTGGCCAAAGACACAGAAGATTTGCGCAAGCGGATCAACCGAATCGTAGTGGCCTTCGATACCAGTGGCGAACCGCTCACGGCTGAGATGTTTAATGTCACGGGTTCGATGATGGCCCTGCTGCTTGACGCGCACATGCCCAACCTTGCCCAAACCCTGGAAGGCACACCGGCGATGGTCCATGGCGGACCTTTTGCCAACATTGCTCACGGTTGCAATAGCATCGTCGCGACGCACACGGCCATGCATCTAGCTGATTGGGTCATCACCGAAGCAGGCTTCGGCTTTGACCTGGGCGCCGAAAAATTCTTCGACATCAAGTGCCGCCAAGCGGGCCTTGAAACAGCAGCTGTAGTGCTCGTTGCATCGGCGCGGGCCTTGAAAATGCACGGTGGAGTGAGCGTCGATAACTTGGAAGCTGAAAACGCCGGGGCGATTGAGAAGGGCCTAGCCAATCTTGAGAAACACGTGGAGAGCATCGGCCACTTTGGTCAGCGCCCGGTGATAGCGATCAATCGCTTCCCTTCCGATACAGACGCAGAACTAGAGGTGATCATGAGTTGGTGTGCAGAGCGCGACTTGCCATGCGCGGCCGCTACGCACTTTAGAGATGGAGGTCAAGGCGCCGTCGAGTTGGCAGAGTTGGTTATGCAACAAGGCAAGCAGGGCGCTCAGGCCGTCAACTACCTTTACTCACTCGAAGACAGTGTCCCGAACAAGATCACGAGAGTGGCCCGCGAAATGTACGGTGCCCGTGACGTGGTTTTCACCAAGGAAGCGGAGCGCGACCTGAAACAAATCGAGCAACTCGGTTTCAGTCAACTACCCATTTGCATTGCGAAAACGCCTGCCTCGCTTTCTGACAACCCCAAGCTAGGCGGCCGGCCACGGGACTTTGATGTCACCGTTCGCGGCGTTACTATCAATGCTGGAGCGGGCTTCTTGGTGGTCTTGACGGGAGATATCCTGCGTATGCCTGGCCTCGGGCGTGCTCCGCAAGCCATGCGAATCGATGTAAAAAACGGCGAAATCACAGGACTACGATAGCTATGAATTCAGAAGACACACGCATCATTGAGCTAGAGAGCAAGTTCATATTCATGGAGAAGACAATGGATGACTTGAACGATGTGATTCTAGACCAGGGACGTGAAATTGATTCGATGCAGCGCCGCATTACTGAACTCGAAACGCGCATCGCAGCGAAACAAGAGGGCGATGGCGCGGGCGAAGCTGATCCCCTTGAGGAGAGACCGCCCCACTACTAGCCGCCACCAGGCGATTCATAGAGATGGAGGTCCGAGACTGGCAACGCCGGTCTCGGACCTCCATCTGTGTTCAGGCGCTATACGCCTGGTCTTCGCTACTTACTGCTCGCCTTCTTTCTCCAGATCCTCAAGAACGTCCATCACGTTGTCATCGTTGATCTCGTTCTGGGCAGCCTGGTGAGCCTCATCCGCTCCCATCACTTCAACCTCATCGATAACGGATCCTTGCTCGGTGGAACCAGGCTGAACACCGGCATTAGGCATCGAGGCCGGTTCTTGATTGGCTGTCGGCTCACTTGGACAAGAAGCCAAGACACCGAAAGAAAGGAAAGTTAGGTTCGCAAAGATTCGGCGAACACTTTTGGACTTGTACATCATCAATTACTTCTTGCGCTCTTGCGCGTTGGTGGATTTCTTCGCACGCGTTGCTGAGCCTGAACTGCCCTGCAAACG
The DNA here is from genome assembly GCA_047639675.1 of Planctomycetota bacterium. Classification (GTDB taxonomy): domain Bacteria; phylum Planctomycetota; class UBA1135; order UBA1135; genus JABACD01. The sequence continues at coordinate 13,727 of JBLIOI010000052.1, forward strand.
CGCACGCTTAACTGTTCCAGCTTCGCCAGCCGACTGGATGGCGTCGGCTTGCTTTCCGCTGAGTGACTTGCGCATGGTCGCTTGGAATTCCTTGAAGCTTGCAAGCTCCTTGGCACGAAGGATCTCCACGCGCTTCCCGCCGGCTGCGTCTCCCTTGGCGCGTAGCAGATCACCGACTCGGTCAATTTTCGCGAGGCGCTGAGTGTGCTTGTCTTGCTCCACAAGGAATCGCTTGGCGCTGCGCGCTTGCGCGTCATCAAGCCCCGCAAGGTCGCGGCGAGCGTTGGCGACCCGTTGAGCCCTCTCCTCCTCCGACATTTTTACGCGTGCGTTTTCGACGCGCGTACCCTTCGCAGAATCTTGCGTTCGGGCCTTCTCGACACGTTGAGCATGTGCGTCGCCATCCGCTCGAGCCGCTGCCACTCGCTTAGCTTGAGCTGCTGCTTCGTCAGTTTCCTGCTCTGCACCTGCAGCCCTAACGCGTTGGTCGTAGGTAGCTCCTTTGGCATCCTTCTCGGCTGACTTGATACGTGCATTGGTGGCACGATCAGTTTCACTCTGGGAGACTTTGGTGCGTGCATTGGATGCACGGTCAGCTGTGGCCTTCTTGGCGCCTGCCTGAGCCCGTCGGGCTCCGCCCGAATCCTTCTTATCAGTTCCCTTTCCACCTTTGGCCTTTGAACGCTGTCCGACCTTCGTTTTTGAACGCTGGCCTTTCGGACTCTGCGTCTTCGAACGTTGCTGTCCGGATCGTTCCTTAGTTTGAGAGCTGTCGCCGCGCTTTTGCGGAGTCACCGACGTTGCGGATTCAGCTTGTAAGTTCGAGCCCAGCAAGGCGGCGAATAGTCCTGCAATCAGCAGATTGAAAAGCCAGTTCTTCATGATCATTTCCGTTGGTTCCTTTCGAGTCGCACAAAAAGGCGCGCTCTGGTGTCGTAGTGCTCTAGCACCGCGCCTCCTAATCATAATGATCTAGAACGGAATTTTCTGCGCCGGAACCCTCCAAGGCCCGCAATTTCTAAAATTACGCCCACAGATCGCGCTGGGAGATCTGGGCGGGTAGGCTGCGCTCATGAGTGAGTGCACAGCCTACCTAGCCCCCGAAGGCTTCTTGCCCGAACTCCTTCGGGAGCTTCGTGATGTACAGGAAGTTCATGGACGCCTGGTCATCTGTAGTGGTGAAAATCAGGATGTCCTGTGGACCGAGAACACTTGGTTCGATGCACGCCGCATTCCAGTCGAGTCGATCGGTAAAGCCGCCAAGAGCCTGCGCGACATGCAGCGCAATTGGGCCAACTACGCCCATGAACATCACCGGCGCAGCTCCTTGATCGAAGCCAAGTTGCCCCATGTTAGCGCTCGTCCACTGACTTTTGGAGATTCCATGCCGACGGCTCCACTTGGTTCTTGGACCTTGTTGAACAAGGATACGCTATTCGCCGCATCCCGCTGTTCGAGCGCTTTTCCCAATGGACAAGCCGCCTTCCATGAAGACAAGGCCGTACCCCCCACGCGCGCTTACTTGAAGCTCTGGGAAGCCTTGACCCTACTGCCGAAGCGACCGGCCCCGGGCCAGCTCTGCCTCGATCTAGGCAGCTGCCCAGGTGGTTGGACTTGGGTCTTGCAGAGTCTCGGCGCCCGGGTCATCTCTGTGGACAAGGCGCCCCTGGAAAGAGGGATCGATTGCCTGCCCGGAGTCAAGTTTTTACAGCAAAGTGCCTTTGCCCTTGAGCCATGCGAGGTTGGACTGGTCGATTGGATATTTTGCGACATCGCCTGCTACCCCAGTCGCTTGCTGAGCATGGTCAAGCGCTGGCTTGAGGCCGAGATGTGTGCCAATTTTGTCTGCACCATCAAATTGCAAGGTGAGGTCGATCCCATAGAAATGGCCGAGTTCCGGGAACTCGCTAACCCCGGCATCCGTCACCTTTGGCACAACAAGCACGAGTTGACTTGGATCAAACTCGACTGCCCTATTCGAAATTAGAGTTCTAAGCTAGCCTAGAACCAACCCCCACCCGCTCTCTCCTCCCCCTGGAGCCCACTGTGATTCTTCCCGCCCTTGCTGCCCTTGTCCTCTCCTCAATCCACCCAGTAGCACTAGAACCTCAGGAGGCGGCCCTCGAGACGTATTACTTGGTGCGCTTGGAGCTCAATGGCGAGAAGAGAGCACTGAAAGATCTTGCCGCTCGTGGCCTCGATGTTTCCCACGTTCATCTAGGCGCAACTGGTGACGCGAACCAAGCCTTGCGCACCGCTGAAATGGTCATCGATGCCGAAGAACTGGAAGCTCTACGCTTCGACGGTTGGAATCCGGAAGTGGTCATCGAGGACCTGCAAGCTCACTACATCGCACGCTTGCAAAATAGTAGCCAAGCGATCGCCGGAACCACCTACGGCGCTTGGCTAAGTCCCACTTACGCTGCGGGGAGTATGTCGGGCTATTACAACTTTTCTGAACTCACGAGCGTCCTCGACCAAGTTCATAACGCCTACCCAAACATCGTCAGCGCCAAGAGTTCCATCGGCCAAAGCCTTGAGGGACGCGAAATCTGGATGCTGAAAGTCTCAGACAATCCGGGCGTTGACGAAGCGGAACCGGAAGTGCGCTTCGACTCCCTACACCACGCGCGCGAGCCAGAAGGAATGCAAGCCAGTCTGTGGTTTCTCCTGTGGCTCGTGGAGGAGTACGGCACGGATCCACTTGCGACGTATTTGGTCAACGAGCGCGAGATCTACTTCATCCCTTGCGTCAACCCGGACGGCTATAGCTACAACGAACAGATCGCTCCCTCGGGTGGAGGGCTTTGGCGTAAGAACCGACGCAATAACGGAGGCGGTAGCTTCGGCGTCGATCTCAATCGCAACTACCCACTCTCCTGGGGAATCGATGACGATGGCTCTTCCCCTGATCCTGACTCCGAAACCTATCGAGGTACAAGCGCAGCCAGTGAGCCTGAAGTTCAAGCGATGATTTCATTCATCTCCGGACGTGACTTTGCCACGGTCCTAACCCTTCACTGTTACTCCAACTTGTGGCTTGCGCCGCTTGGCTACGTGGCAGCTGAACCCGCAAACCAGGCCCAGTACGATGAGATCGGAGCCCTCGCCACAGAATTCAACGGCTACCCTAGAGGCCCCGCCTCAACCGTCTTGTACCTAGCAAACGGCACGACCCTCGACTATGACCATGGAGTACACGATTCCTTAACCTGGACTCCTGAACTAGGCGGAGCCGAAGATGGCTTTTGGCCAGCCCCCGATCGCATCGTGCCAATCGCGGAAGAGAACCGCATCGCATTGGCCCGTACCGCTCTGGCTGCTGGTTCTTATTTGCATGTTGAATCAATCTCAGGCAGCGAGTTGATCGGTGACAACGACCAGAACTTTGAAGGCGGCGAAACTATCGCGATCGCGGTGCAGATCCGAAATAGCGGACTACAACCAGCCTCCCCCGTCGAAGTTCAACTCTTCAGCCTAAGCCCCGAACTGCAAGTCATGAATGGCAGTGGTCAACTGGGGACTCTGGCCTCATTTTCAACCGGGAGTGCGGCGACCGCACCCACCCTGCGCATTCTCCCGGGAACGGCCCAAGGCAACTACCCCTACGAACTAAGGGTTATCTCCGGCAGTTGGCAAGAAGTCTTGTCCGGGGAAGTAATCGTTGGCTCGGAACAGATTGTTGCCACCTACGATTTCGAGGCCTCGGGCAATCAAGGCTGGAGCGTTGGTTCCCCCAACGATGCCAGCACAGGAATTTGGACAAGAGTCAATCCCCGCGGGACCGCAGCACAACCCGAAGATGATCACACGGCGGGAAGCGGAAATACGGATTGCTGGGTAACAGGTCAAGGAGCTCCCGGTGGAAGCGTTGGCGATAGCGATGTGGACGGCGGAACCACCAGCTTGGAGTCACCCGTCTTTGATCTCGCTGGTGCCACGGCTGCCACGGTTAGCTACTGGCGTTGGTACTCGAACGTCGAAGGCGGCGCCCCCAACGCCGATATATTCCAAGTGGACCTTTCCAATGATGGCGGCTCCAACTGGACTAATGCCGAAGTCGTTGGTCCGGCCGGACCCGGAACGAGTGGAGGATGGATCGAAGCTTCCTTTGATCCGGGCCAACTACTTCCGCTGACGAACCAAATGCGCCTGCGATTCCGCGCCTCAGACTTGGGCGAAGGGTCGATCGTAGAAGCAGCCATCGACGACGTCCTTATCACCTTCCTGATCGACGGCGATTGCCCGGCTCCCATCGTCTACTGCGGCACTTCACCCAATACCGTGGGCACTGGAGCGACAATCGGATCGTCCGGCTCAACGGGGATTGGAGAGGGCACCTTCACCCTGCATGCGAGCGGAATACCGGCCGATAACTTTGGCCTGTTCTTCTACGGTGCAGGGCAGAACTTGGCGCCCCTCGGAGAAGGCACGCTCTGCATTTCATCCCCGTTCACGCGTTTGAATGTCCAACAAGCGAACGGAGCCGGTGAAGTCGATCAGCTGCTGAACCTCACGAGCCCGCTCGATGCCGGGACGACGTGGAATTTCCAATTCTGGTATCGAGACCCCGCTGGCGGACCCGTTGGTTTCAATCTAAGCGATGCGTTAGAGGTTTCAATCTGTAACTAGAGCGCCATGCGGCGTTGTAGATGCTGCGACTTTTCACCGGTATTAGTAACGCGGTTTCTACAACGCCTCGCCCGTTTGCACACGCCAAAGTGCTGCGTACGGACCGTCCGTCGCAAGTAATTCTTCGTGAGTGCCCGCCTCGCTCACCTCGCCTGCTTCAAGGACGTAGATCCTCGCGGCGTTGCGCACGGTTGATAATCGGTGCGCAACAACGATTGTCGTTCGGCCCTCGGACAAACGTGCGAGAGAGCGCTGAATCGCGGCTTCGGTCTCGTTATCCACAGAGGAGGTAGCCTCGTCCAGAATCAAAATCGGCGGATCCTTGAGCACGGCACGCGCGATGGAGATCCGTTGACGTTGGCCGCCTGATAGCTTCTGACCACGTTCGCCGACGATCGTGTCGTAGCCTTGCGGGAGCTCTTCAATGAACTCTTGGGCTTCGGCGATGCGCGCTGCCTCGCGAACCTGTTCCGTAGTCGCGGAAGGATTCCCGTACGCAATGTTCTCGAGCACGCTGCCATGGAAGAGGAATACGTCTTGGCTCACGAAGCCTATAGCGCGCCGCAAATCGCCGGTATTGAGTTCGCGTATGTCAATGCCATCGAGCCGCATGGCTCCTGCGCCTACGTCGTAGAAACGAAGCAGTAGTTTGAGCAAGGTGCTCTTACCAGAACCAGTCGAGCCTACGATCGCCGTAGTTTTACCAGCCGCGAACTGAACGTTTAGATTGTCGAAGAGCGCTTCGCGGTCGTCGTAGGCAAAGCCTACCCCGTCGGCTTGAAGCTCACCGCTCACATCAGAGAGTTGCATCTCGCGCTCGCCGCTTTTCATTGAGGGTTCTGTATCCAGCAATCCAAACAGGCGCCTCGTCGAAGCCATGGCGCGCTGAAATAGATCGAAGGTGTCGCCAAGCCTGGTCAGAGGCCACAGCAAGCGCTGAGTCATGAAGATCAACATGGCGTAAGCTGCGGGTTCCAACTCTCCTCGCAGCGCTTGGAGTCCACCAGCAACCATCATCGCAGTGAAGCCGATCACAATCACCATTCGAATCAACGGCGAAAAGGCAGCTGACAAAGAGATGGCGTGCTTATTTGCGCTGCGATAAGCATCGCTGGAAACAGAGATGCGCGAGACCTCACGCTCTTCAGCTGTGAAACTCTTAATGGTGGCGATTCCGCCCAAGTTCCCTGCAAGGTCGGCGTTGAGGTCGCCAACCGTCTCGCGTACGCCCGCGTAGCGCGGAGCTAACCTCTTCTGAAAGCGAATCGAGCCCCACAGGATGAAAGGCATCGGCAAGACCGCCATCCAAGCGATGTCGGGAGCGGTAAAGAAGAACAGCGAACCAATGCAAAGCACCGTCGTGGAGACCTGCAAAAGATCATTAGCGCCCACGTCCAGAAAACGCTCCAACTGATTAACGTCGTCATTGAGCACGGACATCAGCTTACCGGTGCTTGAGTCCTCGAAGTACTCGAGCTCCAACTCCTGCACATGCGCGTAGGCCGCGATCCGCAATTCATGCTCGACTGATTGGGCTAGGTTCCGCCAGTAGAGCTTGTAGATGTACTCGAAAACCGACTCGAGAGCCCAAACCACGAAGGTCAGAACCGCCAGGACATAGAGCTGCTCCACCGGGTCCTCGTAGCCAAAGCGCGCAATCACCGAGTTTTCTCGACGATCGATGACATCGATTGCAGCACCAATCAAGACTGGGGGCGCCAGGTCAAAAATCTTGTTAAGCACCGAATAGAGGCTCGCCAGGCGAATTCTGGTGCGATGTGCTTTTGCAAAGCCCAGGAGTCGGCGCAGTGGATCGAGCAGGCTATTTTCAGGCATGGCGGCAGTGTATGGCCCTCGGGCCCCCGCCCCATTAGAATCCTCGGCCACTTTCTATTCACACCTCACCTATCCGTTTAGGATCAACCGCCCAGGACCATCCCCGTGGAAATCGCAGAGAACAAAGTCGTTGCAATGGAATACACCCTCACCGGTTCTGACGGAGAGGTGCTCGACACATCAGACGGCCGCGGGCCGCTGGCCTACATCCATGGCAAGGGCGGGATCATTCCCGGATTGGAGGAAGAGCTGGCCGGCAAAGTAGTTGGTGATGAGCTGACCGTCGTCGTTCCGCCGGAGAAGGCTTACGGACCGCGCAACGATCAGTTGTTGAATCGCGTGCCGAAAGAGGCTTTCAAGGGCGAGATGGAATTTGAACTAGGGCTGCAATTCCCTGTTCAAGACGAGAAGGGCAATGGCCGCACCGTGACCATCGTTCATATTGAAGAGGACACCGTTGTTCTGGATGCAAACCACCCCCTAGCTGGTGAGGAATTGACCTTCCAAGTCAAGATCCTCGAGGTGCGCGACGCAACGGAAGAGGAGTTGTCCCACGGGCACTCCCACGGCCAAGGCGGCGCGAGCCACTAGTGATTTTCGAGTTCGAGAAAACGATCGAGTGCACAGTCCAGGAAGCTTTCCGGGCCTGCGACAGTGCCGAACTGCAAATTCAGTGGGTTGCCTCAATGATCGAGGTCAACATTGAGGACCCCGATAACTGGGGCAATGGCTCGAGGTTCCAGCAGATTCACACAGACTCTGGAATTCGCCAAGTCTTCCAGGGCCTGGTACTCGAGTACGAATCTAATCGGTACGTAACGACTCAACTCGAGCACAAGGATTTCACCATCATCACCAAGCTCTCTTTCGAGGACCTTGGAGAGCGATGCAAAGTGACTCATCACTCGAAACTCACCATCAATAGTTTCGCCTTGAAGATGATGTCGAGCGTCGTCTCCAGTGCTGTCTCGAAGCGTATCGAGGAAGATCTGCGACGCTTGCAGGCCTTACTGGAAGCGAGATAACGAAGAAACGAGGTCCCTTGCAGCGACTCGAGCTAAGCACAAGGGGCCCCTGGCAAGGCATTGATTCTGCCTGGCCCATTTGAAATAAATCGGGGCAAGGCTCTTGCGCGGAGAATCTCTGCCGATAAGTTCGGTGAATCAACAGAACACCTCTGGAAGAAGTCTGTCCGCGTAACCCTGGACTTCCCAGACCCGATTCGACTGAAGCCTCCCCGGCCGGGACGCTTCCCGACTCAACACAACCATGCGCATCAATCAACTCTATGTATCAGCTCCGGAGGGCAAATACCTCCCCTGAGTGGACCCGTGCGCCAGCGTCAATGACGCTACTTCGGCCTTTGTGCCGAGCCCGAAGCCTGCTCAACACATGAGCGGGCTTCTTTCGTTTTGTCCTCATCCACGAATGCTCGCTCTTCTACGCAGGCCAGCCATCCAGGCGGCAGGCCAGCGAGGACCGCATCCAAGACCTACCGACGATCGTGAAGACTACAGAACAACACAACCTTTGGAATCTAAGCCGAGGGCACAGAATGCGCTATGCCAGCGCCATCTTCGTGATGGCGATTGGCATCCTTCTGAGCTTCGGAATTCCACTCGTCACTCAAGCGGCCATCGATGGTCCGCTGGCGGAAATCTGGGCTGAACCAGGGTCGGCCAACGCTGCTCCGTCCGAAACCTGGCTCCAGATCATGGGCGCAAAAATGGGCTTCGACGGGCATGCACAGCTTTGGCTTGCTGCGGGATTGGTGCTCCTCTTTGCAGCTCTGGCCGGCTTCTGCTTATACCTACGTGCACGCTGGGCAGCGATCGCTTCAGAGGGAATCGTGCGAAGCTTGCGCGACTCACTCTACGCCCACATTGCCAACTTGCCGTGCTCCTATCACGACAAGGCGGAGACCGGTGACTTGGTGCAGCGCTGCACCTCGGATGTGGACACCCTGCGCATGTTCCTCTCAAGCCAGGTAGTTGAGATTGGAAGGGCCTGCCTACTTCTAGGCATCGCTTTTCCGATTCTGATTCAACTGAACCTACAACTCGCGCTGCTCTCCTTCGCTTTGGTACCTCTCATCCTGCTTTTTGCAGTGGTGTTCTTCCGTCGTATCAAGGCCTTATTTGAGCGTATGGACAAAGCGGAAGGCCGCATGACGACAGTCCTGCAAGAGAACCTGACGGCGGTCCGTGTGGTTCGTGCCTTTGCACGCCAAGACTTTGAGATCGAGAAATTTGGCGAGCGCAATAAGGAGTTCCGCAACCATCACGCACGCTTCATTCAACTGCTAGGCATCTACTGGTCTAGCTCCGACCTGCTCTGCCTGTCGCAGATTGGCCTGGTGCTATTCGGTGGTGCTTTTCTTGTAATGAGCGGTTCCATCACGGTTGGAACGATGACGGCCTTCGTCGAGTACCAATTCTTGATCATCTGGCCTGTACGCCAACTGGGCCGCGTGCTTTCCGAGTCTGGCAAGGCGGTGGTATCCCTGCGTCGATTGCGTGAAGTCTTGGATGCGCCGGAAGAGGCCCACTTGGACGTCATGCCCACAGAGAAGCTACTGCCGCTTACGGGCGGTATTGAAGTGCGTAACTTGAGCTTTGCCTTCGGGGACTCCACACGGACCTTGCAGAACATCTCTTTCTCGCTGCAAGCAGGTCAAACCTTGGCGCTAGTTGGGCCTCCGGGCTCGGGCAAGACGACTTTGATTCAATTGCTGCTCAGGCTCTACGACTACGAGGAGGGATCGATTCGCATGGATGGCCGCGAGCTGCGTGAGCTGCCGAGGCGCTTTGTGCGTGGTCACTTTGGCGTTGTTCTCCAACAACCGTTCCTGTACTCGAAGACTGTGCGCAAGAACTTGCAATTGGGGTCTCTCGGCGCTGACGAGGAAGCCATCTTCGCTTCCACGACCGCCGCGGCGGTTCACGACGCGATCTTGGAGTTCAAAGAAGGCTACGACACGATCGTCGGCGAACGTGGAGTCACGCTCTCCGGCGGGCAACGCCAACGCATTGCTTTGGCGCGCGCCCTCCTCGGTGATCCTGCGATCCTGGTACTTGATGACGCACTCTCGGCGGTAGACACGAACACTGAAGCTCGTATTTTGGAAGCCTTGGAGGATCGCCGCGGTAAACGCACAAGCATCATCATTGCGCACCGTTTGTCGTCGGTGCTGCATGCAGACCTAACCCTAGTTCTCGATCATGGACGCATCCTCCAAGCGGGACATCATGCGGATCTGATTAAGGAAGAGGGGCCCTATCGGCGCCTGTGGGAAATCCAAGGCGCACTTGAGAAGGAGATCCACGCCGATCTCGAAGCCACGAAATCAACGGAGGCATAAGCTGTGAGTGAATCCATCCCGACACAACACGACGACACGCAACCGGCGACCAACGGAATCAACTTGGCCCTATGGCGTAAGCTCTGGCGATTTGCGGCGAAGTACCCCTATTGCGTGGGCGGTATTGCCTTCTTCGCCTTGACCACTGCCTTCTTCGATGTGGCCTTGCCATGGGTCACGAAGGATGTCATTGACGCTCTGACGAGCTCGGAAATCGAGTTGGACATCTGGTACTACGCTTGGATCTATTTCGGTCTAATCGCGGGCCTGGCTTTGTCCGTGCTCGGGTTCATCACCGCGGGCGGGAAACTGCGTACTCGGGTTGGCCACGACATTCGTCAAGCGGGCTTCGAGAACTTGCAGAACCTGTCCTTCTCGTACTTCGATCATCGCCCCGTGGGATGGTTGATGTCGCGCATGACCTCTGACTGTGAGCGCTTGACCAACATCTTGGCCTGGGGCCTACTCGACATCGTTTGGGGCTCGGCAACGATGCTTTGGATCATCATTGCCATGGGCAGCGTAGATTGGCGACTGGCTTTAGTCATCCTGTCAGTCGTGCCTCCCTTGGCGTTGGTCTCCAGCTTCTTCCAGAAGAAGATCCTCGCCAGCTCTCGCATTGTGCGCAAAACAAACTCACGCATCACAGCTTCCTACAACGAGGGAATCATGGGCGTGCGAACCACCAAGGCTTTTGTACGCGAGGCCGAGAACTCGCGGGAGTTCGGCGAAGTGACTCAAGAAATGAACAGCGCTTCCATTCGGAACGCGCTGCAGTCAGCTGTGTACCTGCCGATCGTCATGACCCTTTCGAGTTTAGCGCTGGCCCTCGTTCTGGGAGCTGGCGGCGGGCGCGTGTTATCGGGAGCGATCCAAGTTGGAACGCTGGTGCTCTTCATCTCTTATTCGCGCCTCTTCTTCGACCCTATCCAGGAGTTGGCCCGGCTATTCGCAGAAGTGCAGATGGCACAAGCTTCTGCCGAACGTGTGATTTCATTGATTGAAGCTGAACCAGAGATTCAAGATTCTGCTGAGGTTCAGTTGAAGATCAATGAGCGCCTCGGAACTGAAATAGCAGGCGATGGGCTAGCCATTGACGGCATGACAGATGCCATCGACAGGATTGAATTTGTCGAAACTGGCTTCCAATACGCCAAGGGCCAGAAGGTCCTGTCGGGCTTCAACCTAAGCGTGAATGCTGGAGAAACGATTGCCCTTGTCGGCCAGACAGGCGGTGGCAAATCAACAATCTTGAGTTTGCTCTGCCGTTTCTACGAACCTACCGAGGGGAAGATTCTGATCAATGGGGTCGACTACCAAGAACGTTCTTTGCACTGGTTGCAATCCAACTTGGGCATCGTGCTCCAGGAACCGCAATTATTTAGCGGCTCTGTGGCAGACAACATCCGCTACGGCGATTTGGAGGCAAGCGCTGAGGGAATCGAGGCAGCAGCCAAGTTAGTTGGCGCCCATGAATTCATCGAGGCCATGGACGACGGATACGCCTCTGAGGTCGGAGAAGGCGGAGGCCAACTGTCCACGGGACAGAAACAATTGATTTCCTTCGCACGAGCCATCCTCAAGTCACCGCAAATCCTGGTGATGGACGAAGCCACCTCGTCAATCGATACGGAGACTGAAAAGCGCATCCAAGAAGGCTTGGGCCGCGTGCTCGAAGGCCGTACGAGTTTCGTGATCGCACACCGTCTCTCCACGATTCGCAGCGCAGATCGGATCATGGTGATCGAACGAGGCCTCGTCGTGGAGATCGGAAGCCATGCAGAACTGATGGCTCGACGTGGTAGCTATCATGAGCTCTACACCGGGCAGAGCTTGCGTTCCGCGGGGCGCGGCACGGACGAGGAAGACTGGAACCAAGCCAATCCCTTGACCGCACCTTGAGCATTCACTCGACGCCGAGAGACACCAACTCTGCTTCCAGGAAATCAAAGGATGCTTGCTCGGCCGCCGTCAGATTAGGAAGTAGGTTGGCTGTCTCGAAGCTGTCATTGTCCAAGTCATAGAACTCATCGGCCTGACCATTGATACGAATCAGTTTGTAGCGTGCATCGCGGATCGCTCTCGAATGGTCAGCGATTGGCGGGAAAGATCCGTTGGGCAGAAAGCTCTCCGAATAGACCGTGCTACGCAGCATCAAGCTCGAGTTACTAAAGTACGGCACCATCGATACCGAATCGGCCGTCGTAGCATTTGAACCACAAAGCTCTGAGAGGGTTGCGAACATATCCACTGATGAAACCAATCCCTGAGACTCGCCAGCCGTAACGGTCGGGCCACGCACCATCATCGGAACGTTGACCCCGCCCTCGTACATCGTGCCCTTCGCATGATTCGGGGCAAAGGGAGATTGGGTGAGCTGCGGAGGCGTTCCGTTGTCCCCCATGAAGATCACATAGGCATCAGGATCCACTTGATCGATAACCGCGAGTAGCCGACCAAGTTCGGTGTCCATCGCCTCTGTCATCGCCTTGCCTTTACGTGAATTGCTTGCGCCCTGGGGCAAGGTACCGCAGAAGACCTGGTTGCAGTTCCCTTGGCCAGGGCACAACTCATCGGGCGGCAGGTGCCACGGGCTGTGTGGCGAGTTGTAGGCAACGTAACAGAACCAAGGCTCTGGCATCGAGGAGATGGCAGCAATGGCTTCATCCGTAGTATCCGTAGTTGCGTAGGTCGTCACTTGGCTACTCGAGCCGTTGCTGACCTTATTCCATAGAAAGTAGTCGGGCAAGCCGCCCTGAAGACTCCCAGCGTAGTAGCCGAATCCAGTCTCATTCGGGTGCAAGTTACCGAGGTTCCCTGCGAGGTGCCATTTCCCCACGGCAGCCGTGCTGTAACCCCGGAGCATTTCGGGCAAGCAAAGTTCAGCAAGCGGAAGTCCGACGTTACCTCCAACTCCCCCCATCCCTGTCCTGAAGCCATAGCGCCCGGTCAAGATCGCGGCACGCGTGGGCGTACACACAGGATTCGTCCACGCATTGCGAAACAACAAACTCTCGGTAGCCAGCGCATCAATGTTCGGCGTGCAGGGCGGGTTGCTTCCCTCCCCATAAGCTCCAAGAAAATCCACGCCGAAGTCATCAGCTATGATCAAGATTACGTTGGGCTTCGCTTGCACTCCAATCGTGGGCCGCACATTCGCCGGCGCCAGAGGCCCAACCGAGACAGCTTGAGGAGCAACTAGAAGTCCAAAAGAAATTAGCAAGGAAGCAAGCATGGCTATAGGTGGACAAGAACTCTGAGACCTCCTCGACAGACTCTCGAGGACAATCTAAGTCTGCCTTATTTCCAGCCCATGAGTTGGTCCACTCCCAACACACACGAGCCTGGTGGCTCCAAATCCGGGTCTTGCGCCATCGCTCAATCGAATGCGATCTGAAAAGCGAGGGTTCCCTCGAAGACTTGAATTTCCCGAACGACGAGATCTAAACCGTTGTAGACGTACGCGCTGATCGCCTCAACACTCATCTCAATGTCGCCCTTCATCAGGCAGCTCTGCGCATGGTTCTCATCGAGATTCCAATGCAACTGTCCCATGATCACAAATTCAAATCGCGTCGTTTCGGTTTCCGTCCCTGTAACCTCATCCTCATCCACTTCGGCGACGACCTCCACTTCCGTCGATAAATCAAAGACTAAATCAATCACAGCTATCTGCTCGCCATCGACCTCTATCAGCTCCATAAGCGTCGCGTCGAGCTCACCGGCCAAGTTGTCGTCGAATTCGTCGCCAAATTCATCATCCTCTTGGTCGTCGCCTTCCTGGATGACATGCAATTCTCCGGAGAGGTTTGTCATTCGAATGAATGCCTCAACGTCCAACTCCCAGCTGTCACCGACTTCAACTTCTTCGGTTGGTAGAAAGTCTTTGAAACTGGCTTCAACGTCCAACTCTTGGAGCAATACATCATCTAGATCTTCCGACTCATCTACGAAACTGGAAACGTACTCTTCATCCTCTTCGTCCCACACGAAAAGGACCGTACTGCCTTCCAATAGGGACGTGCCCAGACTCTCCTCCTCGAAGTCCTCGCCCTCCGGATCCGTGATCGACATGGTGTAGAGATTGCCGATCTCCTCAAAGGTCCGGCGCAAGGAGACCAACTGACCGTCACGAACAGAGTACTCGTCCGTGAAGCCGATCGTCTCGCGCTCCACCATCGCCAGTTCAAAGGTCGGCTCTTCACCCGACGGCTGTTCCTCGCCATCGAGGGTCATCGACTGCTCGGTGTCCGTGAGTTTGAGGTCGAAGACACGCTCGACAGCAACACTCACAGAAGCGCCATCTTCTGGCACGTAGTGAAGCTGGACCGCATCAGAACGGAAGGCCGCCGACGAGCAGACGAGAAGTAGCGGGATCCAAAGTTTTTGCATTATGCGTGTGCGAGTGAACGTTCTTGGGCTTGGACGCAAGCCAACGCCGTCAATCGAATGATGTCCTCGACTTCGGTACTGTGAGGTTGGAGAACCGAGACAGCGCGATCGAGTCCAAGAATCATCGGACCAATCGTTTCCGAGTCACTGACCATGCGCAACAAGTTGTAGCTAATGTTGGCTGCGCCAAGATCAGGAAATACCAACAGGTTGGCACGCCTACCGCCCAACCGGCAATCGGGGTAGCGCTCTTGAAGAAGCGGATCGAGGGCCGCATCCACGCGCATCTCACCATCGATGATCAAGTTGGGATCCTCAGCACGAGTCAGTTCTACAGCGCGGCGAACCATATCGCTGCGTGGGTGCGGACTCCCGCCGAAGCTTGAGAAGGAAAGCATGGCAACCACGGGTTCGACATCAAAGAGACGAACACTCTCCGCAGCCAAGAGTGCGATGTCCGACAGGTCTTCGGCGCTGGGATCGATGTTGACCGCGGTATCCGTCAAGAAGAGCGGACCCTGCTTGGTTGCAGTAAAACTGAGTCCGCAAGCGAGCCGGTACCCCGGGCGGAGAGGAATCACTTTGAGAATAGGCTGAATCGATTTCCGAACGTGACGCGTCACGCCACAGACCAAGCCTTCCGCATCACCGGCCCGCAACATCATCGACGAGAACCAAGTCGCGTCTTGCAAGCGGGCTTTAGCCTCTTCCAAACTGAGTTGCTTACGGTGCGCACGAATCTTGCGCAATTCTTCGGCCATCCCGGGCAAACGGTGGTCAGTAGCGGGGTCGACAATCTCAAGACCCTCCAGCGAGAGACCACGCTCCTCTGCGACCCGTCGAATCTCTTTGGGAGGTCCGACCAGGATTGGTTGAGCAATTTTCTCGCGGGCGACCGCTTGCGCTGCCCGCAAGGTGCGCTCATGGGCTCCCTCCGGATACAGGATACGCACGGGATTGCGCCGCGCGCGAGTCACGACACGGCTCATGAAGTTTCGCCCAGGACCGAGGCGCTCCATCACTTGGCGTTCATAGGAGTCGAGGTCGATTTCCTTGCGCGCGACACCAGACTCGATGGCAGCCCGTGCAACAGCACTGCACACACGCGGCAAAACCCGTGAATCAAGGGGCTTGGGAATCAAGTAGTCAGGTCCGAACTCCAATTTATCCACGTCGTAGGCCCGAGACACGGAAAGCGGGACGGGCTCTTTGGCGAGATCGGCGAGGGCGCTTGTCGCCGCATGCATCATTTCAGTATTGATGCAGCGCGCACGTACATCGAGCGCACCACGGAATAAGAACGGGAAGCCCAACACATTGTTGACCTGGTTCGGGTGATCAGAACGCCCGGTTGCCATGATCACATCAGATCGCGCCGCTACAGCGTCCGCGTAGGGAATTTCAGGATCAGGATTAGACATCGCCAAGACGATCGGAGTCGCTGCCATTGAACGCAGCATGTCAGGGGTCACTACGTTGCCCACGGAGACCCCGATGAAGACATCAGAACAGACCATAGCGTCAGCCAGAGTGCGGGCTTCCGTGTCAACGGCGAACGGCTCCTTGTACTTATTCATGCGCTCTGTGCGACCCTTGTAAATCACACCAATCGAATCGCACATGGTGATATTTGCACGCTCAACGCCAAGGCTGACCGCGTAGTTCGCGCAGGCGATGGCTGCGGCCCCGGCACCATTGACGACGATCTTCGCTTCGGCTCGCTTTTTGTTGGCAATCTCCAGGGCGTTGATCAAAGCAGCCCCAGTGATCAACGCAGTTCCATGTTGATCGTCGTGAAAGACCGGAATGTCCAGGGTCTCGGCCAAGCGCTTCTCAATTTCGAAGCAACGCGGACTGGAGATATCCTCCAAGTTGATGCCGGAGAAGGTCGGGGCGATCGCAGTCACAGCTGCAATAATCTCCTCCACATCCTGGGTGCCCAATTCGATATCAAAAACATCGATATCAGCAAAACGCTTGAAAAGGACAGCCTTCCCTTCCATCACCGGCTTGCCAGCATCAGGACCGATATTGCCAAGGCCAAGGACCGCAGAACCGTCAGTGACGACCGCGACCAGGTTGCCCTTCGCGGTGTAGTCGTAGACTTTGGAGGGATCCTTCGCAATCTCGCGACAAGGCTCTGCTACGCCGGGCGTGTAAGCCAAAGATAGATCGATCTGTGTCAGACAGGGTTTGGTGGCAACCACCTCGATTTTCCCAGGGCGACCCTGGGAGTGATAATCAAGGGCCTCTTTGGCCGTAGTTAATGAACTCATGATTAGCCATTCTGCCCTTCTCTGGGCTTGAGAAAAAGCGGTAGCAGGTGAGTTGAAGCGAATTCTCGCTACAGGTCAGGTTTGGTGGTGCCTGGGGATGGAGGAAAGCACCCGCGGGAAGGGGTGAGTAAGGGAAGGGTCAGAAGTTTGCGCTTGATTAGAGGGGGCGGCCCCGCTTGCTCCGCAAACCTACGCTTTTGGGTTCGGGGGCATTTGGCAGGGCGGCGTGAGCTACGGGTTGATTGCTCTTGGTTGGTTGCAGTTGAAGAGCAAGCGGGATTTGGAAACTACGGGGGCTTCGCAGAGGACTTCTACGGGAGGGTCTGGAGTTTGCGGGGGCTTTGAACTCGCGGCGAGTTTTGAGATGCGGCCATCGGGTGGAGGTCTCGGATAATACT